>JAJRTM010000333.1 GCA_024278285.1 Planctomycetota bacterium | reverse complement strand
CCAACCAAGATTAAAACTATTTCAGGTTGATACATCCTTCTTGTCCTGCTTGATAGGCGTTAGGTAGTAGGGATTAGGCGTTAGGAATTATGGTCGTGGTCGTGGTCGTGGTCATGGTCATGGTGTGAACTTTGTGGAATTGGACTGGGACTCTGCGTGCTTGCTTTTTGATCTTGAGAGGTATGAATATAAGCTGCCTGGGCGGTGCGGTAGATTTCTCTTAACGGGAGTTGTTGCTGTTTGGCGATGCGGGCGCAGTCTTCGAATTCTGGTTGGAACCACGGCTCTTTTCCGGTTGGCTGGCTCAGTTTTCCTGTGATACTTCCATAGACAGTATCGACAGAAACGATGTTTCGAGCCAGCACCGTTCGCTCGATTGTTGAGATTCGGATGCCTAACGTGCCTGTCTGTTCAAACAAAATTGAGCGCAACGCATCGGTCTGTTCCGGTTTGCACAGTACAGATAACTGAACGGCAGGCCTGTTTTTTTTCATTTGAATTGGCGTGGTATAAATATCCAACGCGCCAGATTGTTCGAGCAATTCTCGTGTGAAGCCGATTGTTTCTGCGGTTGTATCATCCAGATTCGTTTCCAACAACGAAACCGTTTCGTGCTGTGGCTGTATCGTTTTGGTTCCGACAAATAAGCGAAGCAGGTTGGCTCTCTGCGGGAATGTTTTGGTCCCTGCTCCGTAACCGATTTGCTCGATCTGCATGGCAGGTAATCGCCCAAAACAATCGACCATTGTTTTTACGATGGCAGCTCCGGTCGGTGTCGTCAACTCAGCTTCTACCGGTACATCCTGAAGTGGGATTCCTTTAAGAAGTTCTGCCGTCCCTGGTGCAGGAACAGGGCAGATGCCGTGATCGATGTGGATTAAACCGTAACCTGTCGGGATTGGGCTGCAATGAATTGGATCAACACCAAGCAAATCAAACCCAATCGCAGCGGCGACAATATCTACAATCGAATCAATCGCGCCGACTTCATGAAAGTGGACTTTTTCGATACTCGAACCATGCACCGCTGCTTCTGCCAACGCGATCGCCTGGAAGATCTGCATGGCGATATCGTGCTGGGCGTCAGTCAGTTGATCTGAACGCTCCAGAATTTTTCGAATGTCACTCAAATGCCGATGGGCGTGTTGTGGCGGATGTTCGACCGTGACCGCGGTTGCAGAAAATCCTCCCTTGATCACCTTTTCAACGCGCAGCCGCACCCCTTCGAGTTTCAGGGAATCAATTCCCGCTTCGATTACCTGCTGGCTGACCCCGGCATCGATCAACGCACCGAGAGTCATATCGCCACTGATGCCGGTGCTACATTCCAGATACGCTATTTTCATTCAGAGAGAACATCCTGTAGGTCAGGCTGTGCCTGACAAAATGAAGTTTGGGAGAGATGATCAGTATTTTAGTTGGAAATCGCAATTCACCAAAGACCAGTTTTATACTTCCAGTTAAGATTATGGTTCTGATTGACTGCCTGCTATGATTACTAAGTATGATGGACTCAATTGAGCGGTCACTACAATAGATAGACAAAGGAAAGCGGATGACTGAAAAACCGAATTCATGGCGGTATCTCTGCGTCTTTGCAGGATCGCAGGTCGGGAGTGAACCGCAGTATGCTGAGCAAGCCAGGCAGTTGGGGGAGCTTCTTGTTGAAAACCAGATGGGATTAGTTTACGGCGGCGGCAGTGTCGGCTTGATGGGGGAAATTGCAGATGCTGTTCTCGATTCCGGTGGAAAAGTGATCGGCGTTATTCCGCAGTTTTTGGCGACCAAAGAACTGCTGCATACCGGCTTAACAGAGACGGTCGTCACGGAGGATATGCACTCCCGCAAGGCGAAAATGGCTGAATTGGCAGATGCTTTTATTGCACTGCCGGGCGGCTTGGGAACATTTGAAGAATTGTTTGAAGTGATCACTTGGGCACAGTTAGGCGTGCATCAAAAACCGATTGGCCTGCTGAACGTCGCAGGTTTTTACGATCCCGTACTCTATTTGATCAATCACGCGATTGAACTTGGCTTCGTGAAGCAAGAACATCGAGATTTACTGGAAGCAGCGGAATCGGCGGAGGAATTGCTCAAATTACTTCGCAGTAAAAAAATGCCCGAATTACCGAGATGGTCCGATTTGAACTCGATCTGATGAAAGGAAGAGAGTGTTGCACCCTTGTTTTCAGGCTGATTCAAAACTTTTGGCGGATTGTGAAACGATTCGGCAAAGGCGGAGTGGTCCGGGTGGTCAGCACCGTAATAAGGTAGAAACTGCAATTCGGCTGACTCACAAGCCGACCGGTTTATCTGCACAGGCAAGCGAACGACGTTCACAGGCGGATAATTTGAAGCAGGCTCTTTTTCGGCTTCGGCTGGAATTAGCGGTCAATCATCGCACCGAAATTGATTTGCCTCTGTTTATCGAACAGTTGGAAAAATCAGAATTGTGGAAAAAACGGTGCAAAAACGGAAAGATTTCAGTCAATTCGGCTCATTTCGATTTTCCAGCCATGCTGGCAGATGCGCTCGACTGCCTGGCAATTTCGCAATGGGATCACAAGAAAACAGCCGGAGTTTTGCAGTTATCGGGTTCGCAACTTATCAAATTCCTGAAAAAAGAACCTCGGGCGTTGAGCCTGTTGAATCAGCAGCGACAACAGGCAGGTTTAACCCGACTTTCCTGATTCTTGGAACGACTGATTGCTGCCATACTGGCAGGCTGCCAGGTTTCGATACCACCTCTTTCCTGTTGAAGCGGCAGGGGGTTCAACTCCAGCATGGTGCAATGGTTCTATATTTATAGTGTTTCCCAACTTTTTTCTGTTTGGCATAACAGTTGCCTTACAACTGTCAAAGAGGAAGTTCCGTTTTAGTCGGGTTAAGATCGGCAGGGCGGTGAGTGTAGAGTTCAGGTCTGCCAAAATGGAGTCCCGTGGGGACTGTTGGTTGTGTCCAAAGTCTGGCAGACTTTTCATACTGTTTGATTCAAATTGTCAGGAGTAATTCAATGGCGGCGAGTACGGCTGTAAAGATCGTTCCTTTAGGGGATAAAGTAGTCGTGAGACGTCAGGAAGCGGAAACAACCACCAGCGGTGGGATCGTTCTTCCTGACTCAGCACAGGATAAACCTCAGCGCGGAGAAGTGATTGCGATTGGCGATGGTCATGTCAAAAGCGATGGCACGAAAATCCCTTTGACTGTCAAAGAAGGGGATCGCGTTCTTTTCAGTGCTTATGGCGGAGATGAAATTAAGCTTGGCGATGATGAATTCTTGCTGCTGCGAGAAAGTGACATTCTGGCAACCTACTAATGTCGATTGTGTTTCATAGGAATGTAGGGTCCGCTGTGCGGACCAAATTTGATGTGTTTCAGTACGATCAGTAGTCCGCACAGCGGGTTCTACCAAAATACAATATCATAACGTAAAACAGACGTTGAGGAGACGAACAGAGATGGCAAAGATAATTGCTTTCGAACAGGAAGCCCAAGAAGCGATGCGACGCGGTGTCAGTAAACTGGCTCGTGCGGTAAGAGTGACATTGGGACCACGCGGTCGAAATGTCATTATTGAAAAAAGTTTTGGTTCCCCAACGGTCACCAAAGACGGCGTCACAGTCGCCAAGGAAATCGAACTGAGCGATAAGTTCGAAGACATTGGTGCTCGCATGGTTCGTGAAGTTGCCAGCAAGACATCTGATGTTGCAGGTGATGGAACAACAACCGCAACAATCATGGCTGAAGCAATCTTCAACGAAGGATTGAAATCTGTCGTGGCTGGTGTGAGCCCGCTCGACATGAAAAACGGCATGGAAAGAGCAGTCAGCGATATCACTGATAAACTGCACGAAATGTCTATCGCTTGCAAAACAAAAAAAGCGATTGCTCAAGTGGGAACAGTAGCCTCCAACGGCGACAGCGAAATTGGCGGCATCATTGCAGATGCGATGGATCAAGTCGGTAAAGATGGCGTGATTACTGTCGAAGAAGGGCAGAGCCTGGAAACAACTTTCGAAGTTGTTGAAGGAATGCAGTTTGACCGTGGCTATCTCTCACCGTACTTCGTCAGCGATCCACAGACGATGGAATGTGTTTTCGAAGATGCTTACATTCTGATCCACGAAAAGAAAATCTCCAACATTAAGGACTTGGTTCCTGTGCTGGAAAAAGTTGTCAGTTCTGGGAAACCACTGCTGATTATTTCTGAAGATGTCGAAGGGGAAGCGCTCGCGACCTTGGTTATCAATAAGCTGCGAGGAACGTTCAATATCGCTGCTGTGAAAGCTCCTGGATATGGTGATCGCCGCAAAGCGATGCTGCAAGATATTGCGATCATGGTTGGTGGTCAGGCTATCTTCGAAGACCTGGGCATCAAACTGGAAAACATTCAGCTTTCCGACTTAGGACGTGCCAAGAAAATTGTCATTGGCAAAGACGATACAACGATCATCGAAGGGGCTGGCAAAACGGCTGATCTCAAAGCTCGGATTGATCAGATTCGCCGCGAATTGGAAAATTCATCCAGCGATTATGATCGTGAAAAACTGGAAGAACGAGTTGCCAAACTTTCTGGTGGTGTGGCTCAGGTAAATGTCGGAGCAGCCACTGAAAGCGAAATGAAAGAACGCAAAGCACGTGTTGAAGATGCGTTGCATGCAACACGCGCAGCCGTCGAAGAAGGAATTCTTCCTGGTGGCGGAGTTGCGTTACTTCGATGTGCCTCCTCAGTCAGTCCGAAGAAATTGAATCACGACGAAAAAGTGGGCTACAATATTATCCTGCGTGCTTGCCGTGCTCCTTTGACACAAATCGCAGACAATGCCGGCCTGGATGGCAGCGTCATCTGTGAAAAAGTTGTCGAAAAAGAAGGCAACGTTGGCTACAACGCAGCTAACGAAAAATACGAAGACCTCGTCAAAGCTGGCGTGATCGATCCTGTGAAAGTAACACGCACAGCACTTCAAAATGCTTCCAGCGTTGCAACACTGCTTCTAACAAGCGATGCCTTAATCGCAGAAGCACCTGCTGATGATCACGGTGGAGGCGATGGCGATCTCTACTAATCGAAGCGATTAAATTTGATCACAGTCAATCTCAAAGCCCGGCTTTTTTCAGTAATCTCATACCGAAAAAGTCGGGTTTTTTTGCAGCGTGTTGCTTAACTCTTTACAGTACAACGGGATAGGGTACAGGTTGCGTCTCTGCAAGATGTTATGCCATTCACCTCATTTAGTCATCTGTTTCTTTCAGCGGTGAGGATCCTGCTCACTTTTTCGCTTTGATCTCTGTCACCATCTGTAGCACCCCTGGCGGGTCTAAATACTTCGCAGGGACTACAGGGGCAGGGGCTACGGCATGTTTGTCGCTTTTTATCCAATAGAGGGCACCGACTTTTGTTTCGCGCCAATGCGTTCGGTGGGTGGCTTCTATGAAAGCCTTTTGTTTGTCAAGTTAGAATTACATTTTTTTCTTCTTTTCTTATCAGAACTGATTTTCGAGACGAGGGGGCCCATTCTTCTATGCGAGCATCTGGTCATTGCCATAGCCCAGTAGGGTT
>JAJRTM010000332.1 GCA_024278285.1 Planctomycetota bacterium | reverse complement strand
AATCTTTCAATATATTCCTCTGAGTTCTCTGTGCCCTCTGTGGCTAAAAAAATCCTGCCACTTTTGCGCAGCATTTCATTGATAAGATACTAATACTTGCCGGGAAGTTTCAACTAAATTGAATCCAACAGATGTCGTGGCGTATCTGCCCTGTTGATTAAACCTTATTCGATAATAAAAGTTTCGCACATTTTTAATCATCGCTGAAACAGTGCGAATAAGCAGGGGGAGAAATTCAGTTCTCTTTTTTTTCTTCGATGAGAATGGTCCCGGTTCTGAAGAGGAGTTTGAATTTCTCTTTTGTGAAATCATGCTTCATTGCAATGAGCAAACCAGTGAAGCCAGCCGGGACTCCTGTTATTTCTTTTCCGGTTTGTTTATTAATGACTTTCAACTGAGGAAGATAACTACTTTGCTCGTTTCCATTTTCATCAAGATAGGTTCCCGGAACCAGGGCTGCATAGATGAGAAACGGCAGCGCTGCCGGCTGGTTGGATAGCCAGCGAAGATTGTTGATGTTCTGCTTCCAAATGATTTTATGCGTCTGTTTGCTGACCGCGATCACCGGACCATTGATGCTATCGGGGGACTGATTATCCAGAGGCTGGCTTACCGGTCGGGCTTCCATCGTAAAATGAAAATACCAATGAGCCGGATCGGAACCAACCAAGAGTTTGGATTGCGTTGTTTCAGGTGTATCAACTTGGAATAGAATTGGGTTCGTCAGGACAGGATTGAAAACAAATAATTTCCGCTTACCAATATCGTGCAATGCGAGCAACCCATTCCCGGCTGACGCGATTGAAACGGTTGTTGAAAACGTCTGATTCCAAATGACTTTCCGATTCGTAAAATCGTATCCAATTAAAATCCCTTTTTCCGGGGTGAGACGATTAAACAAAACAGCGACATTTCCCTGCATGGCTAATATTTGCTGATGCGGAGGAAGCTGGGTTATCTGTTCTGGCTTTCCATCTTCCAAACGTAAAGGCAGAATTCTTCGGTTGCCGGGATTGATTACGTAAACATGTTCCTCGTCTGTCCAAATAGGCAAAGGGATTTGCGAATTTGTTTCGTATTCCCACAAAACTTTTCCAGAAAATGCTTGTTTGAGATAAACTTTACTACCAACGCGACACGCGAATTGGTGGTCTTTTATCGGTGTGATTTCCCCAATCCCAACGCCATACGATTTTGTCAATTGTGTCTGACCAACAAAGGGGGGCTGCAAAATAGTGTTGTCCCAGGAAACATTACCAAAACTTTCACTCCAGAGAACATTGCCGAAGCCATCAATTCCGACAAGAGAGCCTTCATTGCAAAAGACGATTAAATGTCCTTCCGTCTGAATGGAGCAAGAGCGAACAGATTTAATGATTCCATCCAGCGAAACAGTGAATTCTGACTTATTACTTGCAGAGTGGGCAATCAGTTGCGGTCCTTTGGGAGAGATTTGAAAGTTCCAGAATTCCCATGAACTGCCCGCCGGGTGAGACGCATTGACCTCAAGCTGCTGGCTCAAAAGAACGCGATTCACCTCTTCCGGCTGAATCGATATTTTATATTGTTTATCAAGAACAAGTCCCTGAAGCTTCACATTTGACAGATCTTTTAGTTGCTCGTTATTTTCTTTCCAGGTAGTCACCAATTGCTCGCCAGTTTGCATGTCCAGGCAGTCAACATGACGAAATTTTGTAGCTAGTTCATGAAGATAATGAACGGCTTCTTCATTTTTCTTCAGATGCAGCAATAACTGGACGAGCCTTGCGGTTGCCTCTGCCTGGTGTGCATCAGAACCGTTTTCTTTGAGCCAGAGCAGATGCCTTTCCAATTCCAGGGGAGATTGCTGTGAAGCAAGGTTGCGAACCAGGTGCAACCGATATTCCTGCGACAATATTTGATTGGTACAGAACGGTTGCAAGGCGAGAAGTTGTTTTGCATCGACTGCATGTTTGAACCATCCAGAAATTTCTGTGTTCAATTTTTTCATTTGAAGTTGGTCAGCAGCACTGAAAATATCTTTCACGAGCCCTTTGGTCAGAGCATCGACCCGAACTCGCCGTTCTCCAGAAACGGGAATCATCAGATTCGCCCTCGCTGGTGATTCAACCAAAGTCCGTAAAACTAAAAGAGCCTCAAGCGATTTGTGATGCTGTTGAAGTGCCTGGACATAACGAAGAACTATTTCCGTTGAATGTTCTGCAGAAACCATCATTTCAGACAGCTCCGCAATTTCCTCATCGTTCAGCACAATCTGATCTGCATTCAAAATTGTTTTTGTAATTTGGCGAGCCGTTTCGGGTAACCGTTTGATGCGGTAAGATTTTTGCAGCAGGCTCAACCCGACTTGCATGTTTCCCAGATGTAATTCAAGTTGCCCCAATTGAGAAAGAGTTGCAGCGTCCTGCGGATTGGCAAGCAACTTCTGCTTGATTTCCTTCTGAACTTTATTCAGCGATCGCAAAGCGATCAATCGACCATTGCGAACCGTTACTAATTGATCACCCGTGACGATTAAGTTGCCAGGCTGGAAGGAAGAAGTTCCAGGTTCCGTTGTTGCCAGTAGTGCCCCTGTTTCAATATCGTAAGAATGCAAGCCATCGTTCAGTGTGGGTAACTGATACACGTTGCCACGAAGTACGCCTCTTCCTGATGCTGGTGAGAGCGAAACTGAACGGGGCCAATTTGAAATCCCGGTTTTCAAATTCAGCGAACGTAATGTCTGCTTACCAATAATGAGAACATCTTGCTGGTTAACCACTTCAACATAAAGCCCATCCCGCCGAATTTCACTCCAAAGCAGTTTGCCCGTGAGCAAATTAAGGCAAAATAAATCATCAATATCGACTGGTGTCACCAACAAATAATGACCCGCAACAACGGGGATAAAGTCCTGCCAATGCGATCCGTAAACCATCTTCGATAAGGAAACGGGTCGCGGCGAGTGTGAAGAATTTGCCTGTCTTCGGCCAAACGGCGACGCTTCGTTTGCCTGCTCATTCTTTTGCTTGTAAGCATAAATCCAGCGAAGTTCCTTCGCTTCAAGATCAATCGCGACAATCGTGCCCGCATTGGTTGCACAAATGAGATAAGGGTCGTGAAAAGTGGGGGAGCAACCAGAAAGCCTGCGCGGACCATCAAGTAAGATTTCTGCTTCCGGCAAGGCCAACGGCTGCATCCACAATACTGCACCGGTGTTTGAATCAAACTGGCTGAGGAAAATCTGGCCTCCACTTTCAGAAAGCAGATAAGCATTTTTCTCGACAATGACAGGCGGACCTAGAAAATAATGACCTGAATATTCCTGACTTTGCCCTCCAAGCAAGCCCCCCACTTCCCAGAGAATGCGCCCAGATTTCACATCGAATGCAGAAAGGCGATTCGCCTGGTTCGGCACAATCGAAATATCATCAACCGCTTGAAGCAGACCCCGTGAAGAACCATTGATTACACCGCACTCTCGAATAGCAAAAACATGTGTTCCATCACTGCTAAGCGTACCCGTGGTAAGATCTGCCACTATTTGTTGAATCAGATATTGCTCGTAATTTCCCAATCCTCCCGATCCGTGTATGGTCAGTTTTGTCAGCAATTCTTCACTTTGCAGGAACTCCAAAACATGATCATGAGTAGAAGATTTCCAAAGCAAACGTCCTTGTTCCAAAGAAAAAGCAGCGACCGTTCCAAAAGCGGAAACGATCAGATGTTGATCAATCAAAATTGGACTCCAGGCTGGAAGCGTCGTATATTTATCGCTTTCCAATTCCTTAAATATTTTGACGAGCATTTCCTGAACGAGTTCTTTTCGTGGTAGATCATCGGGCAGCAGGGGACCAATTAGATCAACATTCCATTGCACAATTGGTAGTGGGCTGAACTCGCCATTAAGTTTATCTCGGCTGGCTGTCCTGCGAAACATGGGCCAGTCGAACTGATTCAAACCGGTTTGTTGATACGAAGAAATTGGCGAGCCGACTTTGCCTGTCATCTGTTTGGAAAATATTTCCATGACCTGCTGAACCGATTTCGGTTGACCGGCAATCAAGATCGGTTTGCTCGGATGGCGCGTCTTATATTGTTGGATAATTTCCCTGGCTTTCTTTTCCTGACCAAGTTTCATCCAGCAATACGCATTTTTTATCGCGACCCACGGCTTAGTTTCGGAAGAGACTCGATTCAATTCTGACAGCCGCTCAAAGTTCATCGCGGCAGCCAGGAATCGACCTTCGTCAAATTCAAGAGAGGCGAGCCGATAAGCCGCTGCGGTCCCTGCTTTTGTATGCAGATACTTTTGCACAATTTGAATAAGCAATTTGCGTTGACCGGTTACCTGGAACTGCTTCAATAAATTCGAGGCAGCAGGTCCGTACTGCACTTCATACGCATTGAGTACCTCTTTGGGCTGTTGCTCAACCCAGCCCCGAAGAAATTGCCTGGTACTGCGATACTTTATTGATTCAAGAAAGTAATCAGACTGATGTTCAATAACCGCCTGCATCGCAATCGCAGCTTCCAAAGGTCGATCCTTCTGCCCGAAATCAATAACCGTGTTCATTTTTCGTGTTAAATTGCGATCATACGAAATATGATACCACGGTTTTTTCTCTTTGGATTGCTCGTCCTTAAACAATGGTCCCTCCTGCCCCAATGTTACAGTCGGCCACAAAAAGCAGACCATCACAAGCAACAGCAATGTGGTTCGATAGGGAGGACGAAAATCATTCATAAGTAAATCAAGCTTCAAATATTCATCATGGTCAATACCTTTATCTTACCGGAACAGGCAGAAGGAGACAAATTGGTTCGACAAAAGAGAGGTAAACTAAACATCGATCAAGCAATCAAACATTTCGGTCTGTTTAGTATCTTATCAATGAAATGCTGCGCAAAAGTGGCAGGATATTTTTACCACGAAAAAGAATGATGTGAACCACCGAGACACTGAGAACACTGAGGCAAAGCAAAAAAAAGCCTCAAATTAAAAAAGAGTTGCACGCAAAGACACGGCGACGCAAAGAAGAAAAATGGTAACGATTCAACTTTGGCGTAGGGTCCGTTACCCACGGACCACGAGGGGAAGTGGATCCTCCCTATTTCTGCGGTGGTCCGCAATAGCGGACCCTACAGACAACCCTAAACGGGATTGTCTGTGCTACCCGATAAAACTACTTCATGATAGATAATTAATTCGCGATCATTGGTGTTTATTTGCGGTTTGATACCTTCAAGTCAAGCAGACCCGTTTACGCAGTCGCCTTCGGCTTGCCGTTAAACGATTTCATTTTCTGGGCGCGTTCACTCAGAAAGCTAAGCAATTATTTGCGGGATTTCTTTGTTGTCTTTACTTTTTTCTTGACCGTTTTTTTTGCTACTTTTTTTACAGGTTTCTTAGCTGCTGTCTTTGGTTTGTTTGCCAGCGTTTTATTTGCAGAACCTTTTTTGGTAGCAGGTTTCTTAGCTACTTTTTTCTTACTGGTCGTTTCTTTTTTGGCTGTTTTCTTCTTAGCTGTAACCGACTTCGCTGCAGTTTTCGTTTTTGATGGTGCAGGTTTTGTGGAGGCTTTTGCAGCCGGTTCCTTTTTGCCCGTAGACTTCTTGGACGATCCTGAAGCTGACTTTTCAGCTTTCTTCGCAGCAGGTTTTAAGTCTTTCTTCTTTTGCGGAACTTTTAACTTACCAGCGATCAGTTCCTTTATCCGAGCAGGGGCGCCTTTGAGAGATTCAAGCGGAGTTTCAGCATTAGCTGCTTCGACAGACTCAAAAAATATTTGATATTTCGAATCTGATACCAGGCACGAGAATAAGTAATAGAACAAAGGGACATCCGATTTGCGTACCGCTCCTTTGAGCTGCTCACCTGCCGCTTTGACTTTCGTTTTGGGTTCCAGTAAGCCGAGCCAGATACTGGTCGATAAAATACGATCACTAACGGGAACAAGATGGCTTCCCAGTGCATGCAAAAGAGTATGTGCGATCGAAAAAGGTCTCAGCGATTTAATTTTCTTTAGATGTTTTTCTGCGGAATCCATCGTTTTCTTTTTGAGATCTTCAACATCGTATGTGTAGCCATTTTCAAAAACAAATTGTAGAACATCCCGGACACGCATCGCTCGCCATTCCGGTTCACTCATATTTACAAAAGCGTTTTGAATTTCCGTGATTGAACTGACTCGCAGTTCGTTGTAGTCGAAGAAATCATCTTTCAAACGCTGCAAGGCAGCTTCGGCATCCGCAAAGTTACTGTTTTCCAGACAGATTGAAAACAGAAGGGTGTCGAGTACATCGTAATCGTAAGAAGGGGGACGAGAACCGTACTCCTTTTTCAGAATGGTAACAATCTGCTGGCAGACCTTACTGCGGTCAGAAGCTTTAATCTTAGAGGCAACCATCTTTAAATTTCCACTCGCTGCTTGTTGATCCCAAAAAACGTCGTCAACTCTATTTGACGTACGAATACTTTATATGATGCTGAATATTACCGAATTAAGGTCTTCAACCTGGTAGTTCCGACTGCGGATAAAGGGGAGGTTCTTGTTCTGGATTTTCAATTCCCGCTTTTTTTCTCTCTTCAGCCAATTGTTTGAGTATTTTTGATGCTTCAACGCTTTTTTTGACGCTGTCATCAAGAACAAAAGCGAGAACGGGAATGTAGCGTGTTGTCAGCCGATCTGCAATTTTTTTCTGAAGATACCCTCGCGAAGATTCCAGACCGCGAAGACATAAACTTTGCTCTTTCTCGTCTCCCAGGATACTGACATAAACTTTAGCAGATCGCATATCGGTAGCAACATCGATCTCAAGAACGGTAACATTCTTGATGCGAGGGTCGTTAAGTTCTAATAAAATAGCCGTGCTGATGATTTCTCGAATAGCACGGGCAGCTTTGGCCGTTCTGCGTGTCGACATCCAGCGTTTGTCCCCGTTTTTACTACTTTGAATTCCAGATACTATGTGTATGACCCAAAACACCGTGTGTATGAACGAAAACACCGCGTGCAGGAAACCAATGTCACTTTATTTTCTTCGGTCGTGTATTAATTTTCTCGTGATAAGCCAGGAAAAAAAGACCTGGAGACCAGCGAGTTTCAACAAAGAAAAAACTCCCATCAGCCTTTTAGTCGCCTTGTTTCAGCGTCCTGAAAGAACTGTCAGTATTCTTTGTTGAATAATGAAAGAGTGCATCAGTCATCGAGTGTCCGTTTTATTTTATCGAGTCGGAACGCCTCAAGAATATCTCCCTCTTTGATATCATTAAAACCATCCAACCGGATTCCGCATTCCATGCCTTCACGCACCGATTTGGCGTCATCTTTTTCTCTTCGCAAAGAAGCAATTGGATAATCGTTAAGGATGGCCTGATCCCGAATAACATGGACCCGATCATTTCGATCGATTAGCCCGTTTAATATTCGGCAACCTGCAATCAGTCCCGTGCGACTAACACTGAAAGTTTGCAGAACAATCGCCCGACCGGTTGTTACTTCAACAGTTTCCGGGTCAAGCAACCCTTCCAGCGACAACTTAATTTCCTGTGTAATCTCGTAAATAATCGAGTATCTACGGATATCGACACCGTCATTCTGGGCATGTAACTGAGCACGATCTTCCGCCACAACATGGAAGGCAATAATAATTGCTCCCGATGCAGCAGCCAGGGAAACATCACTTTCATTGACGCCTCCCACGCCTGAATGAAGAATTTCGATCTTCACTTCCGGATGGTCAAACTTACCAAGCTCTCCCGTGAGTGCTT
>JAJRTM010000331.1 GCA_024278285.1 Planctomycetota bacterium | reverse complement strand
GTGCAATTGGTCACATTCATGCGGTCGCATTTTCGCAGTGTCATCGCCGCGGGAATATCTCCCACGCCATAAATATGATTGGCGGAAATCGTGCAGTCGGAACAGTTGCTGAAGATGATCCCATGATGAGAAGTCTTGCCATCTCCGTAGCCGTAACGCGGGTTGCGATCAAAAACATTACTTACCATCACAATATTTTTGCAATGCTCGATATTTACATCTTGAGCATAACCTTTCCATATCGTATTGCCCGTAATCGTAACCGCGCGAGCATATTTAATTTCGATATTCGTCTGCACATCGGAAAGGACATTATCTGCAATCGTGATGTTGCCATGCCTTTGCTCGTCGGTAACTGATCGGACTGTAGAAAAGCAATTGATACGAATGTTGGCAGAACCTGGTGCATTGTGTGAATGCTGAATCGTGCAACCAATAATCGTTACTTCGCCCAGCGATGTTTCCCTTGCATCGAGATCGATATTTGCAGCCGGTTCGGAATCTGGACCGCCCATGTTTCCTTCGATATCGCAAGTGCCGATTTGCAGGTTACGAATTTCACTGTGCCGCGAAACAATACCGCCCCCCGCGTTGTAACTGATGTGACAGTTCGCCACGTTAATCTGATGCAAATTCAAATGGTCCAGAAACAGCCCGATCCCTCGATTATGATACAGGTGGCACTCGGAAAGAATCACATTGCGATTTCTTTTGATCAGCCGGACCCCATGTAAAGCATCGTGAACAACAAGCCGGGTGATCGTGAGCTGCATCGTGCCAATCGCTTCGATGCCACTTGCTTCGGGGTGATCGCCCACAATTTCAATTCCATCAATCAGCGGCGTGCGTTGGTTTTTCCAGACATTTTCTTTCACGGTATGCGGAGCAGCGGTTCCGCCATGCGTTCCAACAAACCGAAACGCAGGACCAGCCCCCGCCATGATAATTTGAGCTACGCCTTCTCCGTGCAGCGATGTGTAACCGATTTTTTCCAGATCGATTTCAATCGTTTTTGTAATACGATACTTCCCTTTCGGAAAGCGTATTCCGCCCCGCTGGCTGTTAATCGCATTTTGAATCGCTTCGGTATCGTCTGTCTTGCCGTCTCCGGTCGCACCAAAAGCGGTCACGGTAACGGGTGCATTCTGCTTGGAAGTAGTCGCCGGCGTCTCTTGTGCAAGAGATTCATAAGATTGAAAAATCGCACCAAGAGTAAACACAGATGCAATCACTAAAAAAAATATGGCGTTTCGCATAACGGGTTATCACTTTATCTACTAAGCGGCAAGGCGCTAGCCGCCGGTATGAGGGAGGCACTGGCGACAATGACCGGCGGCTAGCGCCTTGCCGCTTATCTGTTATTCATTCTGAAGCAACCAGTCCAATGCGTTGCAGTTTCGATTTACATTCGTCTCGCTCGCGACAACGTTTAAGCCCCTTCCAGGTTTCGTCCTGCACTTCCATGAATAATTCTTCGCTGAACGGTGGGGAGAGCTTCTGTTCTGCCCCGCGCTGGTTCAGTCGTTGCATCACGCCGGTATCAAGACGAGAGAAAAACATCGACTCCCTGCGGTAATCAACAAACGCTTCCCAGACAATCGGAAAGAGTGGTTTGAGAATTTTTTCGCCGATGGTTGTTGCATACTGACGAATTTCAAGTTGGGCATGCGAATCCATTCTTAGCGAGAGAAAATTGAGCAGATTATGCAGATCGATTTTCCAATACGCTTCAGTGTAAGTGCAAAGCGGCAGGTCTTTGCGAGCCAGTTCGCGTGCCACGCCCACTTCAAGCCGTTCGTCGTAAAGTTGACGGGCCGAAAGCTGGAATGCTTTTTCGGACTCGCACAATTTGCTCCCTTGTTCTTCTGAAAGAGGACGCGCCGAACCTTGCCGGTTCGATTCTGACTGCGTTCTCCATTGATCGGGCGGCGTTGTTTGAGCCGAATCAATCGCGACAGAATATCGAGTGCTGTATTCGTTCACATTCGCCGTGCGGTGACGGATCCATTGCCGCCAGCAATCCATCGGCACGCGAACAAGAATTTTAATCTCTGCCATTTCGAACGGTGTTGTATGCCTGTTTCGCAGCAGGTAGCGTATTAGTGTCCGGTCATCCGAAACCTTTTTCGTTCCTTCGCCATAACTGACGCGAGCCGCTTGGACGACACTCGAATCGTTCCCCATCACATCGACCAGGCAGACAAAACCATCATCCAGCACCGGAAATTTTTCCCAGCGAAGTTGGTCCATTGTTGAATTCTCTTGCGTCATTTACAAATCCCTCCAAAGAATTTTTTTCTATTTTAGCAGAGACTGAGCAGGCTGACAGTTTCCACGGGAGCAATATCCCAGTTTTCTGAAATAAATGGTGCAGTTATTTAAGAAAACTGCTATAATTTCAGTTGAAGCAGGACGCCTGATGTTTCAAAAAACGTTGGGATACGAGGGGGAACTTCATATCTCTACCTGATTATGAGAACTTCTGCTAACTCAAAAAACAGTTTGAACGGGGAGTAGACATATTTTGTCTGCCCATAATACCGGAGGCTCAAACAGGACAGACAGGAATGTCTGTGCTCCTTTTTGAATGAATAGAGATTTCCTTATTCCATTGCTGTCAAACCGGTGAAGAATGTCGAAGCGTAAAACATTTCGAGTTGATCGATCTCGCACGCCGTTGATTGCGACCACGCTGGTTTTGTTCGGCGGGGTTGTCGCCTGCCTGGCGATTGCAACTCCATTCAGTAGTGATATGCGGTATCCGATTTTAATCATCGCAGGGATGTTTCTGGGAACCGCGATGCTGCTTGGTTTTCTACGCCAGCCCACGTTAGATATTCTTGCAGAACTACAGGCAATCTCCGCAGAAAAGAAAAAGAAGAAGGTTACTTACAAGGTCAAAAAGTTAAATCCAATCCCTCAGATCGGACCACGAAAACCACCCACTGCAGAAACCATTCGCGAAATTCGTGGAAAATGAGTAAGTGGAATTGTAAGAGTTACAAGTAGGTTTATCTTGCCGGGGTTGCAATACGGACTATTCAACCGCTAAGTCTGCACGTGTAAAGTTCCTCTTGGTGATATTCGCTGTGCTGTTATAATAAGCATTAATAAGTTTGCTACGCTCCCCTCTTTATCCCACCTGTTGTCGTTTCATTATCCCTAGTTATTTTTTCTTATGACGTCTCGTTTGTTACATCAAACACGAATTCAACTACTTTTCCTGGGTCTGTTTCTGTGCCCATTAATGGTGGGGTGTGGAAAAACTGTTCGCCGAATGGGAACCGAACAACTCCTGGC
>JAJRTM010000330.1 GCA_024278285.1 Planctomycetota bacterium | reverse complement strand
TTGAGAAACCGGTTTTCAAGTTGGTACTACCTGGGGTGCTGACGGTGATGTTCACAACAACCTGTACCGTGCTGATCCACACAATGGTCGGAACGCCTCGCATTTTCTTTACGATACTTCCAGCGTTTACGGTCGGGTTTTTGTTCTGTCTTTATACGTGCAGTCAATTAAGAACTCTTGATGCTCAACCGAACGAGCCGGAACCATGCGAGGAAGCGTAGCGCCTTTGGAAATACAGCTTCAGCATCAAACACTTTTGAGACTGCCGGGGAAGATGCCTTGGCCGGCGATTTCGCCATCTTTCATATAGATTTGATTCTTCGCCAGCGCGGCAATTTCCGGTTCGTGTGTGACCATAATAATCGTGCGTCCCTCGTTATTGAGTTCGGTCAGCAGGTTCAGGATTTCTGCGCTCGTTGTCGAATCGAGATTTCCTGTTGGTTCATCCGCCATGATGATTTGTGGATCGTTGATTAAAGATCGCGCGATCGCCACTCGTTGTTGTTGCCCGCCGGAAAGTTGGAACGGTTTGTGGTCGAGTCTGTCTTCAAGGCCAACTCTCCCGGCAATATCGATGGCTCGGTTTTCATCTTTGCTTGTAATTCCCGAACTGTTCCTGCGGTACTGGAAAGTGAGCATGATATTATCGAGTACCGAATATTGCGGAATCAGATGGAACGATTGAAAAATGAAGCCGATTAATTCATTACGAATTAAAGAAAGTTCGTCATCGTCCAGCACAGAAACATCTCTGCCTGCCAGAAGGTATTGGCCTGATGTCGGCTTGTCGAGGGCGCCCATCAGGTTCAGCATCGTACTTTTACCACTTCCGGAAGATCCCATGATCGCCAGAAAATCGCCTTCAGGGACATCAAGAGAAACTCCCCGCAAGGCGCGTACGACATTATCTCCCAGGAAATAATGTTTCGTCAGATCAATCAGGCGGGCAGCGTATTTCATTGAGCAGTATTCTTTTTCTGAAAGAACCCGGTAGGCCGATGCGCCGTGTGAGTTGAAGGCAAACCTCTGTTTTGAATAACCCAAGTCGAACATAGCACGGCTCACAGAGCCGTGGCACACAATAACCTTTATCGGGCAGCTTTTTTCCGGGGGGCTTTGCCTGTGCCGGCACGTTTTTTGGAACGCTGGTTCGGTTTACCTTTTCCCTTTGCCGAGCCTGCTGGTGAAATTCTTCCCTGTTGTGGTTTCATCAGTTTCGGGTCGATCGGTTTTCTAATCGGGTCATTTTTCATATCAGAAGTGAAAGTGCTTTCCAGTTCTGAAATTTCATTGGCAAACTTTGACCGGGGGTTCATCACGGTTAGTTCACCTTCTTCGACGCCATCAAGAATTTCGATTTCGGTATCGTTTGATTCTCCCACTTTTACTTTGCGTCTTTGGGTTTTTGCGCCATTCAAAATCCAGCAGTAATATCCTTTTCCCACTTGAACAACTGACTGCATCGGAACCTGCAAAACGTCTTCACGATCTTGCACAACAATTTCGAAATCGGCAGAAAGACCAGGACGTAGCAGGCTGACATGTTTTTTTGAATCTGTCAGATTGATCGCTACTTGATATTCCTTAATGTCGTAATTAGGCCACGAACCGGAAAGCGGAACGGATGATATCTCTGCAACAACTCCATGAAAAGTTTCATCCGGTTGGGCATCTGCGTGAATTGTGACCGGCTGTCCGACTATTATTTGGCTGATCATCGACTCATGGATTTTCGCGTCGATTTTCATCGAAGTCACATCCGGAATATTGATAATCTTCTGGCGTTCTCGAACAGTTGCCCCTTCAATAATTTCCGGCTCTGAAGAACCTCGGCGAGACGCACTTCCTTTGGCATAGACAATTTCACCATCTTGTGGGGCACTCATTGTGCAGTTTTTAATTCTCTCGTTCCATTCCTCTAATTTTTCGGTTTCTAATTCCTGTGTGAGTTCACGAGCATCTAAATCGGCCTCGGCTTTAGCGAGCAAGGCAGAGGTTTTTAACCTGACGCGTCCGAGATCCCTCTCGAATTCTTTGGCGTCCGCTGTAAGTTGTGCTAACTTTCTAAAAGAGGTGTACTTTTTCAATACAGTAAGATTAGCGTTTTCAACTTTCAGGTCAATTTCAGCCTGGGTGACGGAAATGCGTTCCGCTTCCAGATCGGATTGACTGCGATATCCTTTCTTGGTCATTTTCCTGGTGAATTCGTAGGATTCCTTTTTGCGAATTAACTGTTCATTTTTTAGTTGAATCTGACCATTAATTTTATCTAATTGCTGAGGGAGTTCGCCATCTTTATATTTTTCCAGATCGAGCACTGCCAGTTCAAACGCCAGTTTGGCGATGGCGATGTCGCTTTCATTTTGCGTTTTCTGAATTTCCAGATTCTTTTTGGAAATCAATAACGATGCATCAGCCTGCTTAACATCAATTTCCTGCTGGCGGGCTTTATCGACATAAGCAGAAGAGTCGAGCTCGCAAATGATTTCCCCTTTTTTGACATAAATTCCCTCGGGCACAATTTTGATAATCGTTGTTGAACCAGGGACTTTACAGACAAGTGTTTCGTTGTGCTGGGAATCGAGAAATCCTTTTTCATTGACCGTAATGCGAAACCGCCCCTTCACGGCCGGTTTGGTCATTATATCCGAAGGAGCCTGGTCGCCTCCCGAGAACATCCCTTGAACTTTGCTGAGCAGCGAAGCATACCAGGGCTGCGAAGAAGTGGCCTGCGAACTTTCACCATTACTTAACGGTGCCGTTTGTGAGGCGGACTCTTTCGAGGTCTCATTGGTCATCGCTCCGACTGCGAAGTAACCCACTCCCAGAACCAGGATGCCAACCAAGAGGGTCCGCCAGGAACGTTTGCTTTTCTTTCGCTGCGGGCGCGGGGAGTTGTTCTCCTGCCGGGAAGGCGGGGAATCTTGCTGGTTCAACGCGTTGGTTGTCTGCTGCCCCTGACTGGTAGCCGACTTGCTCGGCTGGCGATGGGGGTAAGAGGACAACGTCGAATCCTGCGGAGTCTTTTCCTGTTCCTTCATCGGCGAAGGCTGGTCCGTCTTCGGTGGTATTGTCGTGCTCATGGGTTGGCTCTTGGGGTGGGTTGACCTGATTTTGATAGTAGGAATCGACCCACAGGCCCTGGGGGTCAATTTCCATCATACCCATATCTCGATGAATGTTAAGACGTTGTGTCTCATAATCTGCCCAAATTTGTATCAACCGGTTCTGAGCAACCAAGATATCGTTCAGGGCGCTAATCAGGTTCAACCCCCGAACTCCCCCCTGAGGTTGCTGACCGGGAGCATTCGATTCTTCGACCGCCTGATCATATTGTAACACATTTATACGTAAAGCTTGCCTGGCAGTTTCCAAGTTTTGCTCTAAAACCTCTAATTGTCTCCAGGAAGTACGAACTTGCAGCTTGACTTGATCTTCCGCTGCCATGTAGGTCCGTCTTGCCCTTTGGTAACGAATTTGTGCAGATCGATAGTTATTTCTCTCTGCTACTTGATCCAAAGGGGCTGTAAACTGGACCCCCACCCGATAACTGCTACTACTTCCACTGAAATTGAACGGTTGCGACCCGCCAGCAGGAGTACGAACGTCCCCTTCGACAGCGATATCTAAAATTGTTTTTAATCGATTTGCGACAACTTCCTGCTCCCTGCGAGCATCCATGACGTTTGCTCGTTCGTTCATTAAATCGAGGCGATTTTCTAATGCGACACCTACCGAATCGGTCATACCAAGCGTAAACCTGTTGATGCCGATCAGCTCAGAGCGAAGTCCGATTTGAATTACTTGTAACGCCTGCACCAGTTTTAGCAGTATCTCCTGCCTTCTCCGCATTTCTTTGACAATTTTGCCATACGTTTCCACAGGAATCTGATTCGCTACCAGTTTTTCAGAAATTTGTTCAAGAAAAACATTCTCCTGTTCAATTTCATAAGAAACGTCTTGTAGTTTTTCTATATCTCGTTCAATGGTTGATACGATCAGTTTCTTTTCTTCTTCCGTTTTTATTCCTTCGAGTCGCTTAGGCATATTTTTCTGGACGCGACGAATATCATCCCGCACAATTTGCAAACCTTCTATTTTGATTTCAGCAGCATATTTCTGTAATTGCGCAAGCGACTCTCTGGCTTGTTCCGATTGAGGATCATCCACATCAAGAAACCCCAGATGCTCAACGAGGGTGTCGGCTTTTATCCTTAACTTTTCCAAAAGAGGGGAAATTAATTGAAACTGGTCCAGACTGGCATCATCAATCGTCATGACAAGATCGGGAGGTAAGCCGAGTTGAATTTTGAATTGGTCAAGACGATCTTTGAATCTTTGCTCTGCGGTTCGCAAGTTGATCTGAGCCGTTGCCAATCGCGATTCAAGTTGAGCCACAGCCAGCGGCGTTGCTTCAGTTCTTAGAATTTGAATCAGTTCCCTTGTGCTTCGCTTCCAGGCCGGATCGTCGCTCAACGCGGCGAATGCCTGCGATTCCTGCTTAGTCATCGCTTTGAACCAAAGCAGTTTTTTTCGATCCGCATCGTATTTGAAGCGACCAGCCAGCTCTTCTGGAATCACAATCCCTTCAGGCATTTTTTCCAGATCAGCATCTTGTGCTCCCCCTGGTTTCGATGCCAATGCTCGCAGCGCACGCACTTGTCGTTCCAGTTGAACGATATTGAATTCCTGGTTGCGAATTCCCTGAATTTGTGTCAGTAGCCCCAGATACCCGCTTCCCGCTGTGTTGACGAATAACTGTTTGCGAAAACGAGCCAGCAATCGTACCGAATACAATAAGTCTCGTTCAGATTGCGTTAAATTTTCGAGGGCAATTTTACGCCCTGCGTTCAAAAGTAACGGTTGGGTTAACCGGTAAGAAAGTATGCTCGCAGAACTGGTCCCTGCACTGGCCCCAGAGAATATCCACAATGTATTATTGGCCAGTTCAACTGCCCACTGCCCGCCGGTCGGTAGTAGTTGGCTCACGCCGAGTCGATTGGACATCCCAAGAGAATCTCTCGTGTTCGGCACCGTTGTTTGCGTCAACGAACCGCTTGGTTCACGACCGCCAACGCCCAGGTATCGCACTTGAAAACGAAACCGTTCGAGTGTTAATGCGAGTGCGCTCAGGTAAGTGTTTTCCAATTGGGTCTGATAGTTGCGGTCATGAATATAACTGAGTTCGACGGCGTCTCGAATCGTTAGATTTTTAATCGTTGGTAAAGGCTCGGTATCATTGTCGGGATCTTCATCCACCATTTCTGGAGTTAATTCAAACTGACCGAGCCAACCGGGATTTTCGGTGCTGAAAGACTGCCCCAACTTGTGCCAGCTTTTGTATCCTGAAATCCCGTTTACATTTTCCATGTAGACAGCAGCGGCAGGATCATCAGGCGGCAGCGGTTCCTTGTCGGGATCGAAGGGATCAAAAAATCGGCTGCGCGGATCGGGAGTTAATCCTTTTCGTGGATTAACCCAGCGGGCATCTGTTTCGGTTTGTGATAAGGCACGGTAACTATCCTTATCCGCCTGTTGTCGCCAAAACGTCTGTGAGCAGCCCGTCAATCCAAGAAGTAGAAATGCGCAGAACATAATCACAACGAAAAAAAAGGGAATTCCAAAATGAATTTCCTTCTCTGCCCGTCCCACTAATATCGCGTCTGGTTCCCCTCGAAGTTGAGTCTTCAAAGCTACCAATTCCCCCGGTCTACCTGTAAAAGAGGATAGCCACAACCGCGGTTCTGTCACCAGACAGACCTTCTCCCATGAAAAGCAGCGTCCCCTGTTCAGAAACAATCGGCACTTTTCTAATCGGAAGATCAGGAAGAATCGTCAAAATCGTTAAAGGGAACCTCTATTCATTCAAAAAACAGTTTGAACGGAGGGTAGACATTCTTGGCTGCCTTGAATACGGGATGCTCAAACACGACAGACTCCGATTATCTGTACTCCTTTTTGAATTCCAGCGAAGCATAGCCGCAACCAAAATTATGAAGACCACCAAGGCTCGAAGAGACGAAGAAAAAGAAGAAAATGTTTTACCTGGCGTGGCCGGAAGCAAAACTTATAATGAGGGTAGCCCGACCACTTCAGTGGTTGGGTGCCGCCAGGCACAAGATGCTCGCGCCATCCGCGTTCAATATCATTGAAACTTCCCAAAAAAAAGGAACTCACATGGCGCGAGCCTCTTGTTGCTGCGCAACCCAACCGCTAAAAGCGGATGGGCTACCCAATTATATTAAAATATCCTGTCACTTTTGCACAGCATTTCTTCGATAAGATACTAAATTCGCTACCTCAAAGTGTTACGAGCGTTCCGCAGAGCCGCGGTTGCGAATGCGAGTGGGTACATTTTTTCGTAGTACCACAATTTAGCGAAGTAGAAGCCGATCGGCGTCGGATCGGAAAGTTGACCGGCATCAATCTGATCACAAAGCCATAAAACGCCCCGTTCAATTTGGTCTGGCTCTGTCTGCATTTGTGCAAGCGTTTCCAGAGCCAGCGATGTTTCTTCAATGGAGCAGGGCGTATCAACCGCCCCGCCCCAGCCTCCCTCTTTATTTTGGATCGAACAAAGAAATTGATGAGCGGCGACCGCTTCGGGGCAGTTCGCCTGATCGGTATCAACATAAGCCAATAGAACCCGTGAGGTGCCGTAGACCGGGTTTTCGTCTTCGTTAGCGAATTGATTTCCAAACCACAAAGGCAACCAGACGCCATCTTCTCGCTGTTGTTTTTTAAGGAATTGAAACCCGCGTTTCATTGCTGATTCACATGAAAATTGTTCCGGCATGCAGGGGGCAACTTCCGTTGAATAGGCATGCAATGCTCGCAAAGCATGAGCGGTGATATCTGGCGAGCTGCGATCAAAAGGCAACTTCCCCCAGCCTTTACAAAATGTCGGCCAACCGCCATCACGGTTCTGCAAACTTAACAACCATTGCACACCATTCTGAACAGCCAAGTCGATTTCCGCATGGCGATTATCAGCAACTCGCTGTTTCAATTTCAGAATGGCAAGAATCGCACCGGGGGTATCATCTGCATCTGGAACACCGCCCGTTAAATCGGTCCACGCCCAGCCGCCGGGGTCTGCATTGGTGAAGGGATGCACCGTTTTATATTGTTGATCCAGCAGCCAGTTGAGTAACGCAATCACCTGCTCTTCAGGCAAGTCGTCCTTCATCGCATTGATACTCAGCGTCGTCACCCAGGTTGCCAGATTGGTATCAATCGGCCAGCTTCCATCTTCGTAAGCGGAATCCACAAGAAACCGTAACGCATTTTTTACCACAGGATGCCCCGCTTCACCCGCGCCACAAAGAGACATGGTCACAAAGCTGGTTAAGGGAGTCGCTTCCAGATACCCCCCGGTTGGTGGTTGAATTCGTTCGAGAACTTTCAAGCTGGTTGAAGTAACCAGATTTCGTAACCAGCGCCAATGCAAAAACCAGGTCGGTTGTTTGCGATGTTTAAGAACCCCGATTGCAATCAATGCAGGCAGTGCGTAACTGACAACCGGCAGTTGTGCCCACTTATACCAGTTCGCGGGCAGGCACGAGAGTTCAAACGGTAGTTGACTCACTCGCGACCATTCAACCGTTCCCGCTAACGCGCACTGCATGAGAATCGGAACCGAAAAGGTACGATCTTTCCCATACCTTTTTTTTACCGCAGCGATCCCGCCAGTTTTATCGATATACCGATCTGTTACCGCCATCCAATCTGCAGAGAATTCCGAAGCTGTCCCGTACTTTCCAGCCGTTGCGGTGAAAATGGCTTGAACAAGCATTGTGGTGGAAATATTGCTGACGCTTTTGGTCGTATCGCCCCAGCCACCATCTTCGTTTCTCGTTTTTGTCAGCCAGTCCAGCCCACCGGCTATCAACTGTCTCAACGGATACTGCCCGGCTAGTTGCTCGTGATGCAAACAAACCTGGTGCATCGCCATGATCGCGGTTGCGGTCGAAAGAGCGGAAGCGGAAAGCTCTCCTTCCCAATATTGCTGATCGTTTTTCAGCTTTTGAAATTGCTCTTTGCAAAGAGAGTAGGAATGATCAAGGCGGGAAGTAATTCTCATGCGGGAAAGCCAATCATCAAACTCTGAATGCTCGTTGTAGCTCCTCAAGAGAGGTGATGCCTTCTGCGACAAGTCGTAAGCCATCATCTTTGAAGGAGAGCATTTTTTCTTTGCGGGCTTGCGCCTTGATATCTGCCGCCGAGCTTCCCTTGGCAACAACTGCTTTCATGCCTTCAGTCATTTCAATCATTTCCAGCATCGCGATGCGACCGATGTAACCACCGCCGCCGCATACTTTACAAGGTCGGGCATCTTCTTCTTCATCAAATTTTCTGTTCTTGTAAAGTGTCGTGATCGATTCATTCAAGCCAACTTTTTTTAACAGTTTAGGATTGGGGCGGTATGGTTGTTTGCATTTCTCGCAAAGCCTTCTGATCAGCTTCTGTCCGAAAATGCCCCGGACTGCTTCTGCAATTTTCGTTGGATCACCAGATAATTTACACAATTTCTCGACAGCAAATGCAGCATCCTTGGCTGTCAATTCAGAAATAATTGATAACTCTGTTTGCTTCTCCAGAATCGTTTCGAGGATTTCTTTATCGTTAATTGGTGCAACAAACGCAATATCACCTTCCATGCGAATCAGCCGTCGTAGTGCTTCATTGAGGGGTTCATCATCTCGACGTTCAAAAGGAGAGATGTTTTTCAGGTCTCGATAACTGACATCAAAAAAACAGTAGGTTGCAAATACATAGGAATCAATCCCGCGAGCAATCGCAAATGCAGTTGTGGTTGTCCCTGAACCAGGAGGCCCGGCTGCAAGCAGAATGCCGGTTTTAGATTCCGTCAATTCACGAATTTTCTCTTGGAAGAGCGGATTGAAACCTAATTCATCCGGGCCATATTTCGCATTTTTGACATCAATAATATTGATAGATATTCGTTCTGCCCCCGAGCCAAGCGGTTTAGAGTATATATCGAGATAGTATTTCACGTCATCCAATTCAGCTTTCAGAATGCCGTTTTGCGGTTTTTTTCTTTGCTTGATATCCAGGCCGCTTAACAGTTTAAGCACCTGGGTGACTGCAGTCCCCTCTTTTTTGCTCATCCGACCGCCGGCAAAGGCGATTCCATCAACTTGAAATTGGGCAACGGTTCGCTCGCCTTTCGGTTCGATACGTATCAGTTCTGCACGACGCTCGAGCGCATCGGTGATCAATTCCTTGGCACGGTTCAAGCCAGCCTCTGCCAGCCTGGCATGTTCAGAAATATCAACTTCGACACCGCTGTAAGTTCCCTGGAATAAGACCAGATCAATCTCTTCATCTTCGTACTCATCCTCATCATTTCGACCGAATCCAAAAATCACGAGAGGCTACTCCAGAAAAAAAAGAAAGGAAAATGAAAGTCGATGCTTGTCGCAGCTCAGGCGATTTAGTCCAGTAATCCGTAATCTTGCAATGTTTCTCGAAGCTGTGCAATTCCCTGTTCATCGAGCGGAGTAAGCGGCAACCGCACTTCGCCGGTTCCCTTACCCAGAAGTTGCATTGCTGCTTTAACGGGAATCGGATTCGTTGCCAGCGAAAGCATGTTACGACACAACCCAAACAATTTATGATGAGCCTGCCGGGCAGACTCCCAATTGTTGGAGGACGCATTGTCAACTAATTCTTTGACATCTGCAGGAACAAGATTCCCCGCCACAGAAACAGAACCACTTCCGCCAATTGACATCAAGGGAAGTGTTAAACTGTCATCGCCAGAAAGAAGCGTTAAGTTAGAACCTGCCAGTATTTGTGACGCCTGATCCATCGACCCGGTTGCTTCTTTGACAGCAACGATATTCGGCAGTTCTGCCAGACGAATAATTGTTTCCGGTTCGATGTTTTTCGCAGACCGCCCCGGAATATTATAGACAACAATCGGAATATCGACCGCTTCTGCAATCGCTTTATAATGCTGATAAAAGCCTTCCTGCATCGGCTTGTTGTAATAAGGAGAAACAATGAGCGCGCCATCCGCCCCGGCTGCCTTGGCATTTTTGGTCAGCCGAATCGCTTCTGCGGTACTGTTGGAACCAGTTCCCGCCATCACTTTCATGCGTCCAGCGGTCTGGTCGCAAACAATTTCGATCACGCGATCATGTTCATCATGCGAAAGCGTCGGGCTTTCGCCCGTCGTGCCACACGGTGCAACTCCTTCAATCCCAGCCGCTACCATTTCATCGACCAGTTGCCGAAGTGATGCTTCATCAACCGCACCATCCTTAAATGGAGTGACCAGCGCAACGGTTACTCCGCGGAACATTTCCCCTTTACGTGTCATTTCATTCGCCTATTTAAGCTGCTAAATTTAATTTCAAGCTCTCGTTTTACCGCTTCAGGAACGGTTTTTCCAGTCGATCCCGGATAATTCTGCTAATGCGAGCAACAATGCCTGTGTTCCGTCCCGTCCATGTCCCAAGGCTTTGAGTGCAATATAAAATTGATGAGCCATCGCCAGGCCCGGCAACGAAAGATTCATTCGCTGAGCTTCAGCCAGCGCGATCCCCATATCTTTAATGAAGTGTTCAACAAAGAAACCGGGATCGAAATTGTTATCGATTATTCGTGGGGCCAAATTAGAAAGTGACCAGCTCCCCGCAGCTCCGCTCGCGACCGATTTCATCACCGTTTCCAAATCAAGCCCGGCTTTGTAACCGTAAAGTAATCCCTCACAAACACCAATCATGCCCGTTGCGATGAGAGTTTGATTAACCATTTTCGTATGTTGACCTGCCCCGGCTTTTCCCTGATGCACAATCGTCTTGCCCATCGCGGCCCAGCAGGGATTGAGCGCAGTAACAGTTTCTTCATCGCCACCAATCATAATGGAAAGTGCAGCATTCTTGGCACCGACATCACCGCCGGAAACAGGAGCATCAACCGATGCAACCCCCTTCGCTTTAGCTGCTTCATAGATCTCGACGGCAAGGGAAGGCTCACTGGTTGTCATATCGACAAGCACATTCCCAGAACTCGCACCAGCCAGGGCGCCTTGTTCTCCCAGAAAAACTTCACGGACATCTTTAGGGAAACCAACAATTGCGAAAATAATATCTGAATTTTCCGCTACCGCTTTTGGACTGTCGCACCACGTGGCGCCACGGGCAATCAATCCTTCTGCCTTTGATTGTGTCCGGGAATAAACACTCAGCGAAAACCCGGCTTCCATCAAATGACCAGCCATGCTTTGACCCATCACGCCGGTGCCAATCCAACCGAGTTTTGTTTCACCTGCTTTAATGTCTAATTTCGCCATCTGTCTTGCCATCTTGTAGGGTCCGCTGTGCGGACCACAAAAAGTAATAGTAACTACTCAGTGAAATTTGGTTTTAGTAGAAATTTACGTTGTCTGAGCTACCCGGTCTGACTAAAAAATGATTCGCGTCAATTCACGTTCATTTGCGGTTCGACATCTTTCCAAAAAGCAAACCGGTTTACGCAGTCGCCTTCGGCTTGCCGTTAAACAATTTTTCTCTTCTTTCGTGTTTTTCGTTTCTTTCGTGGTTCAAATATAATCGTTCTTTTTTCTTTCGTCTCAAGGCGAGAAGTATAATACAGTCAGGAACTATTTGCACGTGTGGAACTTGGGGAACTGCTGGAATCTGGTTTCTGATCGTCCCGGTCCCCGCGCATTTCGTACAAAAAACGGGACGGGATCGTTTTCTGGTTCTTGCCCCATTTTTTGCGTGTTTCTGCGAATGTCATCGTCAACGACTCCTGAGCGCGAGTGACTGCAACATACGCCAGTCGCCGCTCTTCTTCGATCTCTTTTTCTGTCCCAATGATGGACCGTTTATGAGGCAGCAATCCCTCTTCCATCCCGACCAGATACACACGCGGAAATTCAAGCCCCTTGGCGCTATGAATCGTCAACAGTTTAACCGCATTTTGTTCCAGTTCTTTTTTATCGCCTGATGCAAATTCGTCGCGATCATTCAGAACAATTTCGTCAAGAAAATCCTGTAATTTGGGTTGACGCGCCCGCTTTGAATAATCGTCAAGCGAATTGACAAGCTGTTCAATCGATTCGCGTCTGATCTGCTGTTGTGTCGATTGTTTATACAGCTTTTCGATTTCCCGCATGTAATTAAGAGAATCAATCAGCTTCCGCAAATGATTCGCAAGTGGTTCAGAGTGGTTTGCAAATTGTTTTCGCCAGCCTTCCAACTGGTGCCGAAAATGATCCACGGCTGCTTTGGGCTTTGCGTTCAGTGTCCCTTTTTGAACCGCCTTTTCCGCCGCCTCGAAAAATGGAATCCCTTCACTGATCGCCCGTGTCATTATTTTATCGATGGTCCCGGTGCCGATATTACGAGCAGGGACATTGATAATTCGCAGCATCGCTGTTTCATCTTTGGGATACGCGATAATTCTTAAATAGGCAATCAAATCCCGAATTTCTTTGCGATCAAAAAATGACTGGCTGCCCAATATAACATAAGGCAATTGACGCCGACGAAGTTCCGATTCAAACGCGCGGGGCTGTTCGTTAGTGCGAAACAGAATCGCAAAATCGCGGGGCTGTTTCTCGCGATGGTTGATCAAATAGTTGATCTCCATCACAACCCGTTCTGCTTCGATGGTGTCATCCTGAAACTTCTCGTAACGGACCGGCTCAATCCCTTTTTTCGTGGACCGCAACACTTTGCGATGTCGCTCGCGATTAAAACTGACCAGCCGATTCGCCACCGCAAGAATCTCTTCGGTACAGCGGTAGTTATCTTCCAGTCGCACCACTTTTGCAGCCGGAAAATGCTGTTGAAACGAAAGAATATGTTTTACTTCAGCTCCCCGCCAGCCATAAATCGATTGGTCATCATCACCGACCACGCACAAATTCCCATGCGGCTTGACGAGCGCCTGAATGACACGGAATTGCAGTTGATTCGTATCCTGATATTCATCAATCTGAATAAAGTCATAACATTCCTGCTGGCGACGCAACGCTTCGGGGTGATGGGCAAAGAGTTGATCGGTCAGCAAAAGCAGGTCGTCAAAATCGACACTGTTTCTGGCCCGCAGTTGTTCACAGTATTTTTTGTAAGCCATCGAGGCGAGAAATTCCCGATCATCTTCCGCTTGATCACCCGCATCTCCCGGTCGGACCGCAGCCGATTTCCAACGACTGATAATACTCAGCAAATCTCCCGGTTTGAGTGCTGCTTCCTGAATGCGAATTTTGCGAAGCACTTCCCGGGCAATCGATTCTTGATCGCCGCGATCCACAATCGTAAAGTTTTTTCGATAACCAAGTAATTCAATTTCTTCCCGTAAAATACGCACACACAAAGAGTGAAAGGTCGAAATTCGCGGTTTCGATTTCATCCGCTTGCCGAACATGCTCCGCAAACGCTCTGCCATCTCTTTGGAAGCTTTATTCGTAAACGTGACCGATAAAATCCGTTCAGGCGAAACCCCCTGGCTGATCAGTAACGCCATTCGCGTGGTAATAACGCGCGTCTTCCCCGTCCCCGCCCCCGCCAGCACAAGCAGTGGCCCTTTCGTGGTCGTCGCCGCATCTCGCTGAGACGGATTCAAAGATTCAATAAGTTGTCTCGGATTCATGCTGAAAAAACCAGATGAGAGGAAGTGTGCAATAACATCATACGACAGGAAATAATGCTCTCACATCTTCCGAGCAATTTGCTCAAAAGCATCTGTCATTTCTTTCGCCGTTTGCCAGCGGTCGTCCGGTCTTTTCTCCAGCCCTTTGAAAATGACTCCTGCGATCTCGCCGGGAAGGTCCGGTGCAAATTGCCTGATATCCAACGGGGGACGATTCAGGTTTTTAACAATCGTTGCCAGGTTTTTCCCCGGCGGGTAAGGCAGATGATTGGCACACATCTGGTAACAGGTGACCGCGTAAGAATAAATATCAATCCGCTGATCCGTACGCTCTCTTTTGACAAGTTCCGGGGCCATGTAATCAGCCGTGCCTGTTCGGTTTCCCGGTGCGCAAAAGGTAGGCGTATTCGGGACAACCAGACCAAAGTCTATCAGCTTGATATCCCCCTTGGTGCTTGTCAGAATATTTTTTGGGCAGAAATCACGATGGATCCAGTTCTCTTCATGGAAGTATTGCAACGCTTCGCCAAGTTGAATCATCCATTTCAAACAGTAATTTTTCATCGTTTCATTTTGCAATTCAACATATTGCAATAAGCTGATTCCTTCGAGATATTCCATCACTAGAAATGGTTTATCTTCGGTGCTCATCCCGTATTCAAAAGTTTTGACAATGTAGCGATGTTTCAAGCCAACAGCGACCTCACCTTCTTCAGGACGCGCCCCCTTGGGGAATCGGAGGTTGATTTTCTGCTGTTTTTCAGGATCGATGATTTTCAGTGCAACGATTTTTTGCGTTTGGAGATCTTGCGATTTCCAAACATCCGACATCGTCCCCATTCCCATTTTCGAGATCAAATTAAACCGGGAATTCAAATTAATACGATCATCAGCGGGCTTTCCCCGTTGAAACCATTTTTTCAATATCTGCATATCATCTAACGTTATCTAGAAAGCAATCCGCGGGATTCTTTTTGTTTTGTAAGGCTGTCGAGTTAGTTCGAATTCCCCTGAAAGTATCAATCCCCCAAGAGTGAAGGAGCAGCACAGCGTTTCCATCATTGTATACGCAGGGGGGAGAATTCAAGTCACCACGACTTGTTCCCATCGCATTTCTTGTCAGGGAACCTCGTTTCATCTCAAAGGAGCACAGACATTCGGAGTCTGTCTCGCTTGGACATGCTTTATTTAAGGCAGGCAAGAATGCCTCAACCGGACCTGCTTCTTCAACAACGAGCACCGGGACAACAAAATAAGCAGCAATTGACCAAACTGGCCCCAGAAGCCTCGCAGCAATTTGCCCGATTTTTTCCGAGCGGGATTCAATAATCTTGAGAAGCCAGCCCCATCGTAGCAGAAGCCAGTGCCCGGGTTGTAAAACGAATTGGAGTAATTCTCAAAGTTTTCGTTAGAAATTATTTGAGGAATTCACGATTCAAACAGATCGATTTTGTTGTGAAATCTGTTGATTCTCCTACAATGAACAGGCTAAATAGATTTGCCGCAGTGGTTATGCAATAATCACTAACGACCTGCCAACTTCCAACCGATTGCTAACTTTCTATTTTATTTGAATTCATAAAAGAAGATCGTAATCTGTGTCACTAACGGTAAAAGTTTGTACATGGATCGCAAGTTTTAGAAAAGCAGTTTTTAGTTACGGCGGTCAGAACAGACCAGCCGTGCTGGGATTTGCCTTCTGTAATTGTCGCCAGGACAACAACCAGGGAAAGTACAACAATGATAAAAATGACGTTCACCACGAAATTATCAGCGGTATTATTTTGCGGATTGATATTCCTCTTTGTGGGATGTTCAGAGAAAACAGAACCACAATCGGAAACTCCTTCGACAAGTGATGCCGTAAATTCAGACACAGCTTCCAGCGACGAGATTAGCCTGGGCGAAGAAGCGGATATGTCTGATTCAGAAAAAGTTATGGAAAAACCGGAAACATCACCAACACCTGCTCCCAAAGTAGAACAGAAAACTGAAGTCGAGAAATCAAAAACAGCCACAGAAAAAATCTCAAACAAAGTCCTGTTGGGGGGGCCTGAACTGGCCAAAGGGATTCCCGGGAAGGGAAAATTAACGATTGAAGAAATTCAAAAATGGCTCGACCAAAAGCATAACCACGATGTTTTAGAAGTGACCCTTCCTTTAGGCTTAAATGGTGGGAAAATTCCTGCGGGCATTTTGGAAGCAAATCCTTTAACTCGGGCAAAAATTGAACTTGGAAGACAACTCTTTTTCGACACACGACTTTCAGCAGACAATACGGTTAGCTGTTCATCATGCCACAGCCCGGATGAAGGCTAT
>JAJRTM010000329.1 GCA_024278285.1 Planctomycetota bacterium | reverse complement strand
GCTGATTGAGAACTTTGCTCTGCTTTCGATGGCTTCTCTTCAGAACCTGATCCACACCCGTGCAACATCGCCATGCAAAATAACACGAGGAAAATTACCATCCAGCTATTATTACCCGATATTTTCATACTTGTAGATGACCTGTTTAATACTTGTTTGATCGTTGTTCTTGCATTGAGCCGCGTTGCATTTTAGAGGCATGATGAGTGAAGGTGAAGTTATTTTATCTCGATCCACTCGTTTTTCTCTGCACTTTTTAGAATCGATTCAATCACCTGCATGTTGCCGATCGCATCTCTCAGTGGCGTTGGCACCGGTGTGTCATCCAGAATGGCGCTAGCAAACAATTCCGCCTGAATGGTGTACTGGTTGCAGATAGGGATATCAATCGTTTCAATATCTTCCCCTTTTTGAAGCCAGGTTCGACAAGGGCGATCAATCGGGGCATTGAAAGGGATTTCGATTTCAAAGCGTCCTTCTGTTCCAAAGATATTCACACGCTGATAAGGAACCATTTGTGTTGAGCAGGAAAAAGTTGCGGTCGCGGAACCGAAATCGAGTATTGCAGAAGCGAATCGATCCACCTTGAAGTCGGGATCAAATTCGACGGTTCCAATTACTCTTTCTGGTTCTCTATCAAACAGAAAACGAGAAAGCGAAATCGGATAGCAGCCGATATCCATCAATCCGCCGCCGCCAATGCCAGGCTGATTGCGAATGTTTCCCGGATCACGATTGTAATAGGAGAAAACAGAATTGATCGTACATATTTTTCCGAGTTCTCCCGATGTGACCAGCTCTTTCGCCTTTTGCCACTGCGGATGATGGCGGTACATGAACGCTTCCATCACTTTTAATTTCGGATGCGCAGCCGCGGCTTCCACCAGCCGGTTTGCATCAGCCACATCTAACCCCAAAGGCTTCTCGCACAAAACATGCTTGCCCGCTTGAATCGCCTTGATTGACCAATCGACGTGCAAGTGATTGGGCAGCGGATTATAAATGGCATCAACTTCAGAGCAGGCAAGCAGTTCTTCGTAAGAACCGAAGCTGTTTGTAATGCCCAGTTCACTCGCAGCTTGAGCAGCCGTTTCTGCGCTTCGTGATGCAATGCCGACGACTTCGCAATTTTCTGCATTTTGAATGGCAGGAATCACCTGGACGGTCCCAATTTTAGCCGTGCTTAAAATTCCCCAGCGGATTGTTTTCATTTTGAATACTTTTATATCGTCAAGAAGGAAATTTCGAGTGCATCAAGCCACTTCTGAATGATGGGCCTTTGATACCAACTGATGGCAGCGTCTGCGAGTATTCAGGAAAAACCCGAATATATACACTCAACAAGGTGGCCCTGTGATACTCAATCAACTTTCACCGGGCAAATGAAATCGTCTGGTTTGATAATCATGAGTGAGGAGTCGGCTGTACTTACAAGTCTTTCTGCGGTGCTTCCCAGCAGCATCGCAGAAATCCCGGAACGCCCGACGCTGCCGATGACCATGAGGTCGACCGTTTCTGATTCGATTAAATCGAGGATCACTTCTTCTGGCGAACCGACTTCAATATGGGCTTTGGTGCCATGCACCAGAGTTCTGTAATCAGTTCGGGATAGTCGTTCGTTAATTTCCGCCTCGGCTGTCTCTCTTTCTTTCGCTTCCAGTTTGGTTGCTTCTTCGCGAGACGTTCCGCCGAAGAGACCTTGCCCTTCTTCTTCGATGACATGCACAACGTGCAGGCGAGCCATTTTAATTTGAGCCAGTTGGACCCCGGCGTCGAGAACTGTTTCGCCGATATCACTAAAATCGTCTGCAATAAGAATTGATTCTACTTCTCGCACGGGGTCTGGTTTGGCGATCAAAACAGGTACCGGGCATTTCCGAATTAATTTCGTGACGGTTTTGCCAAAGAAAAATCGGCTGGTGGATCGAGAGCCGCGTCGTCCAACGATTACCAATGTCTGATTACTGCGAATCGCTTCACGAATAATCTGCTCCCAACTGGTTCCAAAAGTAACTGTGCAGGATGCTTTGACTCCTTCTGCTTCGGCTTGTGCAACCAGTTTTTCAAGAACGCGGGTCGCTTCGGCTTCTACAGAGCTGGTAATTGCCGATTCGTGTTCTTCGATTAAATGTCGGGCTTGCTCTGAAATTTCAAGCGTCGTAAAGAAGATAATTTCGCCGCCTTTTGCTTTTGCCAAATCGGTCGCCCGAATCACCGCCTGCTTGCAATGGTCCGACAAGTTTTCAGAAACAATGCGATCTGAATGAGACAGGTCAATACCAACCAGAATCCGTGAAAAAGAAATCATGAGTTACTCCCAAGGTTATCTCTATAAGTGTTATTGATAAAGTATGATGAGCGGCAAGACGCTCATTCAGTATTCCTCACCACAGATATTCATATCATACCGCAGACATTATTTTAGCCATGTTAAGTAAAAAACAGTTTAGAGTATTCCAACACTTTCCTGTAGGGCAGTTTGAGGTTCAACACGGAAAATTCCGGGTGAAAAACTTCAACAAAAATCGTTTCTCTGATGCTTTCTCTTCTATTTTGATTCCGTTTTTATCGGTTATGACAGTTGGCGAAGCAACGGGGATGAGTAAAAGCACCAAATCGCTCTGGTTTTGTTGCCGAGATGCAACTTGTGGCCTAAGTTTGAATATCCTCCTAATTCAAAGCTCTCAGCACCACTGAAGAAAATGCTGCGTTTGACGCGACTTTTCTGTGGATGGTTCGTTTATTCATTTTCTGTCCTGTTAAATAGCTGAGAAAATTATGTCTAACTCGCTCGGATCGCTGCTCGTTGTTGATGATGATAAGTTCATTCTGGAAGCAATGGCCGATTATCTGCGTCAACTTGGATACCGCACGGAAACGGCTGCCACCTGCACCGAAGCATTAAACCGGATGCAGGAATTCCCGTTCGAAGCGGTTGTCTGTGATGTTAATTTGCCCGATCAGGATGGTTTCCAACTTCTCGAATGGGCATCAAAAAACCAGCCGGATACTGCAGTGATTATGCTCACCGGGTACGGCACGATCGAAAGTGCTGTTGAAGCAATCCGTATCGGTGCGTTCGATTATCTCACTAAACCGGTGATTGATGACGAACTGAATCTTTCAATTCAACGGGCACTGGGGCAACGAAAAATTGTCGAAGAAAACAAACAGCTTAAAGCTCAGCTCGATGAAAAACATGGACTTGGAAACATTATCGGTCGCGATTACAAAATGTCGAAAATGTTCGATCTGCTTGAAAGCGTGTCCGATACCCGGACAACGGTTCTCATTCTCGGCGAAAACGGAACGGGTAAAACGATCACCGCCCGCGCGATTCATCAAATGAGCAACCGTAAGGATAAGCCGTTTGTCGAAGTTGCCTGCGGAGCGTTGCCAGACAGTTTACTGGAAAGCGAATTATTCGGACATGTGCAGGGGGCATTCACGGGAGCTTCTCAGGATAAAGTCGGTAAATTTCTGCTGGCAGATGGTGGCACATTGTTCCTCGACGAAATTGCAACCGCGTCACCTCAGTTGCAAGTAAAG
>JAJRTM010000328.1 GCA_024278285.1 Planctomycetota bacterium | reverse complement strand
GGCTTGCCGTTAAACGAATTATCTGCCATTGTGCAGAATCTGTTGGTCGCCACTCTGCGAAATGTAATCTGAAGATACGACAGCTATTGTTCTTGCTGTTTAGCGAACCGGTTCGATCATAATGATGCGAGCGGTTGGCTGGGCGCGGTCGATCAATAATGGTTTTTCGGAGATTGCTTCAGCCATATTGCCTGCTGCGTCTCGTGCGACAATTTTCAGATGCAATTTTGTCGGTGTGTTACGTGGCAAATTGAAAGAGTACGTCCCCCTGTTTTTCAATGCTCCTTCAGTTTGCTCCCAAGGTCCAAGACGACTACTGGAATAGAAAATAGAGATCGGCTTTTCCACGGGATAGTTATCAGAAAAATCCCATTGAACGGTGACGACATTTATGTTCTCGCCATGCCCCTGGAAGCTATTCAATAATTGAATCTGTGGCTTACTTGAATCGACAATTAAATCGATCTGTGGTTTATGCCCCGGTTGAGGCGGTGCTTCTGCATTCCCAACACCGCTGTGAATACGAAAATGAAATCCGTAACGACCATCTTTAGGAACCTGGACTGTCATCGGGCTTACCAAGTCTGCATCAACACCGTATCGCCACCATTGGTTGCCGTTATCCTGTGTCACAAATAATTCCACGACACCAACGCCGGATGGCCCAACTCCAGCTACCTGATAGTCAATATCAAACTGATGAGCATTCATGTACTGGGTTGTTTCCAAACTGCGGTAATTAGTTTGTGAAATCTGTGAAGCAGCGGGGGCATGTTTGAAAGATGAATAATTTGAAGCACCAGATGCGGGCATATTTGGCCAGCTTTGACTTTGCTGTTTTTCAGACTGCAAACTTATCCTGGGGCGATCTGTTTTTTTCTGCTCAGGCAATATCAACATCGTTTGAGTCGATGAGCCGTGCGAAGCTGATGAAAGTGGAATTGAATGATTCCTCGGTGCTTCTGCATGATTCTGGGCGTGAACAACACCTGCATTTGTTGCGGGTATCAACTTCACAATTTTCTCCGTTACATTCCCGGCTGTATCGGTGAAACGTCCTTGGATTTCCGGGTATTGTCCTGCCCGAATTTTCCAGGAAGTTTTTCCCGCAAGTTGTTTTTTGATATAAACGGGAATCCACTTGTCATCAACACTGTTGCGAAATTTCAATTCGAGTGAATTCACATTAGGATGTGCATCGGTAACTCGCCAGTTCAATTCCAACTGGCGACCGGGTTTCAGTTTCACATTGAGGTCCATCTTGGCGCGTGTGCGATCAACAACAATTTTCAAGCCCGGCGGTGTGAGTGAAGGTTCCGGGTGCATCACTTGTTCGGTATCGCTGATGGCAACCGAAAACCAATAATCGCCATCAGAAGTCGGTTGAAATAGAAATTGATTTTCATCAAGCCCGGCTGTTGCTACCTGTTTCCAGGTTTGTCCCTGATCTCGCGAAAGAAACAGATGAACTTTCTGCGCATGGAGTCGTTTTAATTCCTGTTGATCAAAGCGGAACGGAATTGAAAACTGATTGCGCGATGTCACTATTTCAGACCGTGCAGCAGCCTGAACGGACAAATTGGCAAGTCCGAAAAATGAAATCGTAAGAACAGACAGATACAGGAACTGTCTCATAATCTTCCCCCTGACGCTTACGGCTTCTGATAAAAGAGAACCGAACAGTCATCTTTTTATTGAATACGCCAATGCGTTCCCCAACGCTGGCTGGAATGACTGCTCCTCTTCACGGTTCGCCACATATAATGGGAGCGCAAAACGAGCAATCGTCACTTCCTGTATCAAGTGTATCGGTTATTACGGATGCACAGCTTGAAGCGAATATAACAGCAATCGCCATCTTGCCACTGTTTTCTGTTTCCCGCAATATTTACACTATACGAATGATTCATGGCTTCGACTGATGAAATCTGATCGCTTATTTAGTAAGATATAGAATAACTACTTAGTGATGGGTGGCTGGGGACAATTTGCCCCCAGATGCAACGAGATGTCTAGCTCTGGGGGCAGATTGTGCGAAAGTTAACCGGGACATTCATACCTTTCAAATAACAATCTGTCCCCAGCCACCCTCTCGCTAATTTAGTAAGATGTAGGTGAATGGATCGGTTATCGATGTTCTGAAAGTTCCAGCACCGCGGGTTCATTCTGATCGCCGTCGTCGAAATTAATCTTGTTAGAAATTTGTGCAAGACGCATAGAAATATACCGTTAGTAATTCTGGGGGACCTGCTTCCGATTGGGTTCTCATCAAGTAAATGAATCATGACTGAAGATTTTGCGACATTACTGGTGATTGAAGGGACCGCTCAGGGGGCGCGTTTCGAACTGACGGGCGAAATGTTTATCGGGCGAGGAACCCAAAACCAAATCCGCATTCTGGATACCGAAGCCTCCCGCGTGCACGCGCGAATTTCTAATGACCAGCAAGGCTGGCTTTTGGAAGACCTGGACAGTTCCAACGGCACGATTGTGAACGGAGAGTTAATTCGGTCCAGGTATCTCGAATCAGGAGATCAAATTCAACTGGGGGGAAGTATTCTCGTTTTTGCAGATGCGAAAACACTCGAATCTTCCTTATTGAATGTTGATTTGATCGGCGGCAGCTCGTTTGATGATCATTCACAAATCATTCAGACATACTCTCCCAAAACAGTTGCCATAGATGGCGATTCAAACCGCGACTCTCTTTCAGCAGGGCATTTACAGCCCGACGATGTACTTCGGATTATGGGAAACATCGCCGAGCAGGCAGTGCGTCCTTCAATGACGATGGCGGAACTGTTAGAACGAGTTCTGCGAATGATTCTACAACTTGTTCAAGCGGATCGTGGTTGTATTTTATTAATCGATCCCGAAACTGGTAAAATTGCTCCACAGGCTTCCATCAGCAGCACAAAAAACGCCGCCAGCCTGCCGAATACACGCATGCCCGTTTCAAAAACTATTGTCGATTATGTCCTGAAAACCGGGCGAGCGGTTCGCACAACCGATCCGCTGCACGATACTCGTTTCGATCCCGGAAACAGTATTTTACAAGCGGGAGTTCAGGAAGCGATTTGCGTTCCCCTGCAAGGAAGGTTGAAATTACTCGGTGCGATCTATCTCGATTTAACCGATTCGAACAGCATTCTGAATTCCGGCGTAAATTCAGCACAGCACCTCACCGACGAACAACTTCGCCTGATGACCGCCGTTGGCAAGCAATGCGCCCTGGCGATTGAAAACTTTCAGTATCAAAGTTCTCTGGTCGATGCAGAAAGGCTTGCAGCGATTGGACAAACAATTGCAGGCTTGAGCCATCACATAAAAAACATTCTTCAGGGAGTACGCGGCGGCAGTTACCTGATCGACCTCGGCTTGAAGCAGGATGAAAAAGATTTAATCCTCAAAGGCTGGAGACTCGTCGAAAAAAATCAGGATAAAATCTACCATCTTGTCATGGATATGCTGACCTACAG
>JAJRTM010000327.1 GCA_024278285.1 Planctomycetota bacterium | reverse complement strand
TCCAAAAATCTGAGAGAGGAAAAGCATCGAAAAACCGTGACCGTAGGTATAATGATAATCTTTTTCGTAGCCAATCAGCCCGTTCGGTTGAGACATTTCCATTAAATAATCGACAGCACTACGGACCGTTTTTGCGTATTTTCCCCGATTGGTTGTCGAGCCCTCACAAATTAAAGCGATGCCAGCCAACGCCGTCATTGCGACACGATACTGACCGCCGTTTGCTTCCCAGTATCCCTGTCTTTTTTGGCTGCGAACCATAAAATCGAGTGCTCGCGTTACCGACAGTTTAACTTTGGGATCTTGCCTGCGGGCAAACACCTGCGGCCCGCCCGCCAAAATTGCCCCTAAGCCGATCATCGCTTCTCGTCTGGAATATTTCATTCGATCCCTATTACGTAGAGATATGGGAGCCTCTATTTACTCAAAAGGAACACAGACATTCCTGTCTGTCTCGTAAGAGCATGCCGCATTGTAGGCAGACAAGAATGTCTACTCTCCGTTCAATAGAATGTTTTTGAATAAATAGAGGTTCCCAGATATAAATTTGACATCATTCGTCATCCTGAACGAACTTAGATACAATTCTAGCAGATACCCAATTTTATTTCGATGGGAAGTTAGATGAAAGCTGGACAATTAGGCAGTCCACTGAATTTAATGATTTTAACAACTAATAATTTTAACCACGGAGAGCAGGAAGATGGCGCAGCGTGAACAACTGAAAGAACTTTTGCGGGAACGGGCCTTGAAATTTGGCGATTTCACACTCGCATCGGGCCGAAAAGCAAGTTATTACCTTGATGGCAAGCAAATCACACTGCATGCAGGAGGCTTGCGTACGGTCAGTCAGGCGTTTCTCGAATTAATTTCCGATCTACAATACGATGCCATCGGCGGCATGTCTATCGGGGCAGATCCCATTATAGGAGGCATGCTTGCGATTGCAGCCGAGACAAACCCGGATATGGTCGGGTTTATGATTCGCAAAGAATCGAAAGGGCATGGCACGAATCAGTTTGTCGAAGGTCCGGTAACTCCCGGTATGAAAGTCGTCATTGTCGAAGATGTTGTGACGACCGGAGGCAGCGCCCTGCTGGCAGTAGACCGCATTCAAGATTTTGGCTGCGAAGTAATTTGCGTCGCTGGAATTATCGACCGCATGGAAGGGGGAGCCGCAAATTTTGCCAAAAGAAACCTGGAACACCGCACCCTGCTCACCATCAAAGACTTCGGCATCGAACCACCTACTGATATTTGATGTTTCTCCGAATTTGCGAAACTTTATCACCTTATCGGGGTTTCATGTTTCAGAGTATCTGTCACTCTCCTGGACAGAAATCGGTTTGTTTTCGGTGATTTTTGTTTTTCGGTGATTATTGAGAAAAAGGTCAGGCAATGAAACCAATAAATAGCGATCCCAGATGGTGGAATTTATTATCGTTTCTGGGAGTCGTTCTACTGACACCAGGGCTTTCTCTGTTTGCAGATGAGCAAAGCGACCTGTTCGCAAAGCTGGATAAAAACAGCGATGGTATTCTAGAATCGCATGAATTGAATACGGCTCAGAAATCAATTTTCGCTCGGCTGCTCAGAGAAGCAGATGCCAATGAAGATGGAAAGATCAACTTGCAGGAATTTAAGTTGGCAACAACCCCTCAGCCAAAGCAATCTCTTGATTCAAAGCTGGGAAAAAAACAAAATTCACGAGGACCGACAGGAAAAGGAAATTTTGATCCTGAGCGGATTTTCGGTTTTCTGGATTCGAATAACGATGGAAAACTGACACGCAAAGAATTGCCCGATCGTGCCAAAGAACGTGTCGGGAAAATTTTTGACAAGCTGGGGAAAGATGAAATTTCTAAAGAAGAATTTCTGGCAGCGATCAAAAAAAACAGACCACAATCTGGAAAGAAACCGGGACAGCTTGGAAAAAACCAGGCGGGCGATTTTTTCAAACGATTCGATAAAAACAAAGATGGCAAAGTAACAATCAGCGAAGTCCCTGAAAAACTTCGCCCAAGAATCATGCGAATATTTCAGCAAAGTGGTAAATCTCCCCAAGAGGGAATCACAAAAGCCGACTTGAAAAAAGTTGGTGCCAAACGCCCTGGGAATAAATTCCGCCCATCAAAAGGGAAGCCCAAGAAAAAAACTTAAGATTCCACCAGGATCTAATAACAAGCCCGGTCCTTTTCGGTTATCCGACACCGCAAAAGCCGGGCTTTTTCTTGTTTATCATTCAACCGGTTTAATGGAATGACGGATCTTCCCATTTTTTCCATCCCAGATGCGCACCACGCCATTCTGCCCTGCTCCGATCACCAGTTCTTCTCCACGAGTGACTGCAACGCTGTAAAGATAATTTTCTGCCCCACTGAAATTACGATAGTTACGACCATTTCCTGCCTGGTAAAAACGAACCAGTTTATCGCCGCAGCTACTGGCCAGGTTATCGCTGGTCCCGATATATTTCAGGTCTGTCACCTGTTTACCGAAACTACTAATCGTTCGCTTTTGAGACCCATTTTGCGTATCCCAGATTTTGATGGTCTTATCAGCACTGGCCGAAGCGATACTTAATCCATCCGCTGTCCAGGCAACACCCAGAACATGTTCGGTATGACCTTCAAAAGAGCGAACGATTTTTCCGGTCGCGACATCAAATATTTTGACAAACTTATCAGCCGCCCCGGTTAACAACTGCTTGCCATCACGTGAAAATTCGACACTCAGAATAACATCACTATGCGCCTTGGGGATTTTGCCAGCCAGCTTCGCCGCCTTCCAATCCCATAACATCAGTTCGCCATCGCGAGAGGGATCCCCGCCACCGGTTGCGAGTAATTTTCCATCGGGAGAAAACGCCAGCGAAGTGATGCGGTTCACAAATTCGCTTTGTGTCACCGCGAGCTTCCCATCAGCCGGCCCCAGGCGCGAACGTAACTTCCACGAAGCGGTCATATCAAACAGTTTGGCAGTCCCGGAGGCATCAACAAAGCAGACGCGATTCCCGGCTAAAGGTAGAAACTGAACCGTTTTGGTAACTCCCGGCAAGCTTTCAGTTCCCAACGGTTGCCCGGTCGCCAAATTCCAGTCTTCCAACTTTCCCTGTTCTGTGAGCACCTGTAATCGTCCGGCATCAACAAAGCGAACCCCGATTGCTTTGAGGCTATTCTTAGCCACTTCTGCTTTGAAGGTCGCAAGGTCGGCTTCAGATTTTTTCAAATGGGCAGCGGCTTGCTCGGCATTTTTCTTTGCTTGTACCTGTTCTGTTTCTCCTCTTTTGAGAGAAGCCGTTTCCAGGGTGATTGTTCGCTTGGCGCGTTTTTCTTTTTCTTGTGCCGCCGTGGACGCTTTTTGCTTTTCATCAAATACTTTCTGGGCAGCATCCAGCTTCTTCTTTAATGCAGGTGTTTCCTTGGCTGCTGCAATTTCTTTTTTTACTGCCTCCAATGCCACTTTTGCATCAGCCTGCGGCTTCTTGGTCGCCTCGAAGGCTTTGGTCGCTTCAACAAGAGCCTTTTTAGCTTTCTCCAGACCTGCTTTTCGGTCCGTCACATTTTTATCTGCTGTTTTGAGTAATGTTTGCCGATTGGTTGAAAGTGATTTTGTAATCGCGACATTTTCCTCTGCCAATTTCACCTGTTGTAATAACGCAGCAGGAGACTTGAACTCGCGTTCTACTTTTTTCTGCTCATTCCAAACAACCACGCGACCAGTTTGATGAACGCTCACAAGCCGCTTACCATCTGGAGAAATCGCAATCGATTTCACATCCCCACCAACGGCCCAATCTTTTTTCAATGCCTTGGCTGTCAGATCCCATCGCGCAACAATTCCATCAACAGAAAGTGATAGCAAGCCGAGCGGTGTCCCTGAGATAAGCTCCAACTTAGTTACCGCTTTGGTATGTTTTTTCAGTTCGGTCCCCTGGGCAACATAAGTTGGCGATTTGTCTGGTCGATGCCAAAGTCGAATCACGCCATCGGCATGCCCGGCGATGATATTATTCCCCTGAAACAGAAGACTATGGACAGGGCTTGGTACGACCAATTCTACTTTTTCATTCTTGGGAATATCGGCAACAAGAAGTTTATTTTCAGTCGCCAAGGCAACTTTCTTCCCTGAATCATCAACTGAAATGGCGGTCACTTTTTTAAGACCAGAATCCCATGTCAAGCCGGGCTTATCATTTGCGATGATGACTTTCCCTGCCTGATTCACCAGACAATAAAACTGTCCGTTACCAGAAGTCGAAGCTGCCTGAATCGCTGAGCCGGCAGCGTTTGAATTCAATGCACGAGGTTGGTTTCGCTCCCAGGTTTTTACAATTCGATACCCGGCTGAGGCAATAAATTTCCCGGAAGGGTCCACAGCAACCGCATTCACAAAATCTCGATGAGCATACGATTTCAATTCTGGGTCAATCAAGTACTGACGATTGTTAACATCGGTAAGCGAAATGATCTCGATCTGATTTCCCAACCCGCTGACGATAAAATCTTCGCGGGGCGTTAACGTTAACGAATAAATCGGATGAAGATTGGCAGCCGGCTTGACCCAATTCAACGCAGATCTCCCCGTTGATGCTTTCCCCTTGGCTCCTTGCTCGATCCATTTGCGTAGCTTCCAAACATCCTGCCCACTCAGTTTGTGAGCATTCATTTTATTGGGCAGCGGCGGCATGACAGGTTCTTCGATGCGGGAAGCAACCAGATACAGAAAACTATCTTCTGGTTTTCCATTCACAATAGAAGGTCCGCTATCGCCGCCGGCACGCATCAAGTCGGGAGATTCCAAACTCAATTCCCCTTCCCTGGTTTTTGCATTATGGCACGCCACGCAGTTCTTCTTCAGGATCGGGACAATGTCCTGAGCATAGTTGATCTCTCGCCCCAGCTTCACTTCAACCGGAGCAATCGGCTGTTCATCATCGTCGGCAAAAAGCGGTTCAAAAGAAATTGCAAGCAAGGCAATAAAGTAGATTATCTGTTTTTTTATCATGGGAATTCTCGTCTACGCAAATAACAATAATATTTGAATGAAGGTCTATTTATCCAAAAGGAGCACAGACATTCCTGTCTGTCTCGTAAGGAATAGTCCTGAAATAACTTCCCTTATTTCATTGAATTTATTTTGTAGGGTGCGTCGTGACGCACCTTTTTTATCACACGAACAAGCTGGTGCGTCACGACGCACCCTACGATAAACCGGGAACTTATTTCGGAACTATTCGTAAGAGCATGCTCTGTTGTAGGCAGACAGAAATGCCTAAATTAAGTTTTCATAAATGTTTATTCCTGAATGAACAGGGAAACGAATCAAGATTACGGAACAGTTATTATTAACGGGACATCAACATTTAATTGTTGAGATTCGTGCATGATCGAGCCACGTACGGTGCAAAACTGATGCTTCCCTTTGGTTGCATCAGCGGCAGCGTTAATGGTTATCACGGCTGTTTTTTGATCAGGCATTAACATCACGGGAGAGGCACTAATTCCTTTGATGCCCGGTGGCAGCGTTAAGGAAACGGCGACCATTCCCGTTACTTTATCTTTACGGGCAAGTTCAATTTTCACCTCTGCTGTTTTTCCTTTTGCCAGCGAGATTTCAGCCGGTGATTTCAAACTTATCGTCATCGGGGCAGGATGCACATAGAACAGAAGACGATCTTCGATTTCCTCGTACTTGGTCTTCTTGGCAGCTTGCTGCTTGCGAACATTATCGAGCGTTTTCTTATACACTGCAAGAGATTTCTTCGCTGTCTCGAATGCAGTATTACTTTTCTTGAATGCCTCTTGAACTGTTTTCAACTCGGCGGTGAAAGTGGCTACTTTTTGTGTTGATGTTTTGATCGCGGTTAAGATCGTTTCCTGATCCTTAGCCAGTTTCGTTAACTCAGCCATTTTGGCATCGACCAGTTTCTGGCGGGCAACTTTTTGCTCTTCATTTTCACTCTTCTGCAGATCGGCTTTCAGCTTGGCAAGCATTTTGTTTTGAGTATCGATCTGTTTGGCGACTGCTTGCTGTTTCTTTTTATCCTTTGCAAGAACTTTGTTTGCCTCCGCTAATTGCTTGGTTTTATCTGCCTGCTGTTTTTTTGTTACCTCGTTCGTTTTTGAAAGAGCAGTTTGTTCGGCCTCCTTTTTTTTGTATTCTTGTTCGGTCCGTGCAAGAAGCTGTGGATTGCGGACATAATTGAACTGCGATTCTGATTTCAAACGGCAAACATGCCAACCGGTTTTTGCATCCGCTTTGAACGAGAAACGAACGTTTGAAGTATTCTTCTCTTTGGGAACCGCTGCTGCAACGACATCAATTTTCGCCTTCTTATCGATCCCTTCGGCTTTCACAATCACCTTGTCTGCAAAGCCATTTCGTCGAATAATCTCCAATGGTTGCCAAACCTGTTCTGCCTGTGAAACATGGAGAATTGCCGGGTGATCAGCCGGGCGTACTTCTGCGGAAAGTTGCTCTGCGATAATTGAAACCATCAACGAATGCCCCAGTCGAGAAACCGCGGGGCTGGTCGATTGTGCTTTCCAGGTGATTGCAACAGGTGTGACAGGAACGCTTTTGTATTGCTTGAGAACCTGATTAGGGTCATTTACGTCAACCGCTTTGGCAACCAGATTAATTCCGGCATAGCCAACAGAGGCATCAGCGGTGGCTCGCAGAATTAATTCTCCTGAAGTTGCATTAGCTGCAATGACGATCGGCTTAATCGTCACTCCCGGCGGCGTATGCGTCGCTTCGATGCGAACCGGTTCTGCAAAACCTTGAATGCGATTCAATAAAACCTTGAAAACAGCCGTCCCGCCCTGGCGAAGAATTGCTCCAGAAGGAGTATCAGCCGTCAACGCCCCGGTCACGTTGGGCAAAACCATCGCGACCGATTGAAAAGTCGGCTTGGGCGATGCGATTCGCAAACGATAATAATCGAGACGGTTTTTTCGATTCAGATGATAACGATTGAAAACCGTGACCCGATAAGTCGTATCAACGGGAGCTTTCAATAGAAAATCGATATCATCGCTGAGCGTATCAAATACATTCGGATAAAGATTTGTTTTAATATCGTCAGGAACAGTAATCGGTTTGATCGAATGCGCCCCCTTGGCATCGACAGATATCTGTTCCAGCTTCACAAATGGATCAAGAGATTGTCCATCGCGTTCCGAGAATATTTGCAACCAGAACGGTTCTCCTTTTTTCGCCTGAAAAGAGTAAATATCGACATCGCCCGGATTCAAAAAACGACCATAAACATGACTGGGGACCGTCAGCTTTTGTGCCTTCTCGTTTGTGTTATTCGGTTCTTGCTCTGCCAGCAACGGTTCGCTGACAAGAGGAAGGCAAAATAGACTGTCTCCGCGATTCACAGCAGTAATTCTGGCCAGCATAAACGGATAAATCGATTGCCTTGGTGAAATATAACCTGTAAGCGGTGAGGTTGCCTGCAGCGGAAAAGGTTGCAATGTATAATCCGATAACACAACATCTGAATCAGCATTTGAAAACTGATACACCCCCTTAACAACCTGCTGACTGGCTTGCTGCAACACTGGGGGATTGAAACTTTCCGGAATAATACTATCCGTCAGACTCAACCGATACGCATAGCTAGCGGCTCCACGGTAAAGAAAATCGTAAACTTTGAGACGGTAAACACCAGTTTGTTTGGGTGAAAATATCAGATGAGGATCGTCGCGTTCAATTTGTCGAGCGTAAGCGATGCGATGCCCGTCCGGCTGATAAATTTCAAGGACGGGAAGCATCAGTGAATCAAGAGAAATAGAATCGAGACGCACCTCATATTTTTTGTTCGCCTCAAGAGTAAAAGCAAATTCGTCGATATCTCCACGAGCTTCACAACGGCTGTAAACAACAGAATTGATCGCACAGACAAGAGGCGATTCTTTTTGCAGGTCGGCTTCCTGAATCACTTTGCCAGGATGGACATCAACACGAAACATACGTGGATTGCTGACGCCGTATCGACTTTGAACACGTAATGAATAGTACCCGGAAGGGACATCCGCAGCTATTTTAACCGTGAAGCTTTTCGGATTGGTTAACGGATCCAATTTGCCCTGAAGTTGAATTCCCGGATGATTGAAAATGACGCGGCTGATTTCCTCCAAGTCACTTCCTTCAACAATGCTGAAAGTCACCGTTTGACCAGCTTGCCCGCCGGCTGGGAAAATAGAACGAAGCTGCGCAACCGGAAGCTGAGACCAGACATAAGAACCCGAAAAAACCAGCGTTAACAGGTAAGCTGTTATCACTTTCAAGCAAAGGCAGGCGGGGCGAAACTTCATGAGCTTCTCTTTTCGAGGGATGGACGATGTATAACGGGGAGGGATAATTTGTAAAATCAAGTAGGGGCCAAGTTGTTTAATTAGTAGGGTGCGTTGTAACGCACCAAATGAGTTACGCGAATAAAAGGTGCGTCACGACGCACCCTACTGTACTACAGAAAAAAACCTCGCTGAATAATTAGACAATAATCAGTGATTAAACAAAAATTCCTTGGAATTCAATAAAGCCCAGACGATATCTTCGTAACTGGCTTTCACTTCTGCTCCTTTTCGGGAAATATATTTGGTCGCTGTTTCCAGTTCACTTTTATCCGGTTGGCGAGAAAATGCCCACAAATAGAGTTCCGTAATTTTTTCTTCATGGGAGCGATTTTTATCGGCTGCAAGTTTTACTGCCCGCCCGCTTGCTGCGGATATTTTTCCTTGCACATCCTGACTGTTCAATAAGTGCAGCGATTGAGCCAGCGAAGCATCCTGCGAGCGTTCACATTCACAGGCGGTTTCCCCCTGTGGCTGACCAAACACTTTAAGGAAATACGGGACATTGCTGACATCACGAAGCTGTGTCGCCGAAAATCCCTTTGGGATTCCGTTGAGGCTTTGCGTGTTGCCGGTCACCTGATGCAACGCATCGTACAAGACTTCTGCAGAAAGCCGCTTCGGATAGTAACGAGAAAAACTCTGTTTATCTTTAAGATTATATTCGTTCGGCATCGACGAAAGCTGGTAAGTGGATGAATTACAGATCAGCCGGATCAGCCCTTTCATGTCGTAACCAGATTTCACAAAATGCTTCGCGAGAGCATCCAATAATTCCGGGTTCGCTGGCGGGTTCGTGGCTCGCATGTCATCTTCAGGATCGACAATCCCTCTGCCGAAGAAATGCTTCCAGTAACGATTCACCAACGTCGGAGCCAGGAACTTGTTATCCGGCTGCGACATCCACGTTGCCAGCGCCTCTCTGGGATCTTGATACGGAGTCAACTCAGTCGGTTTTGCTCCCAAGGCGGTCGGAACAACATTGGTCCCATTTTTCGGATTGCGAGCCGTGGCAACACCTACGTTATGAAAAACTCGCTTGTCACGCCCTTTAGCGTTGAAGTTGCCAACCTGATTTTTCTTTCCCACCCGTGCAAAGAAAGCAGCCATGCCGTAGTAGTCGTTCATGCTCCATTTTTCAAAAGGATGATGATGACAGCGGGCACATTGAATTCGCAAACCTAAAAATAATTGAGCCGTATCTTCAACCAACGCTTCACTCGATGAGACCTCACGATACCAGGCAACGGGCGGGTTCTGATCGATACTGCCAGTGGCGGTAATAATTTCCCGCACCATTTGATCGTAAGGTTTGTTCTCGTACATGTTGTTCCAAACCCATTGATAAAAAGCGTAAACGCCATGCAGGTCTTCGGCTTTTGTTTTGCGATTCCGTAAAATCATGCTCCATTTATTAGCGAAGAAACTGGCGTACTCAGGGGAATCGAGTAATTGATCGATCAATTGAGCACGTTTTT
>JAJRTM010000026.1 GCA_024278285.1 Planctomycetota bacterium | reverse complement strand
GAAAGTTTTTTTCATCCGAATCGCCCACGTCAACTTTCTGAAATCACCGATGGCACATCAAACACCGTGGCAGTTATCGAAGTGGCAGCCGAAGATGCAACGCACTGGATGTCTCCACACGATGTCGATGCAGAATATCTGATCGACCTGAAAGAGAAGAAAACGCTGTCACATAATACTATTATAAATGTAATGTCTGCAGATGGTACTATCCAGGCTATCAATGTTGAAACATCCACAGAAAGACTTCGGTCACTCACCACAATTGCAGGGGATGATGATGTCGCCAATTGATTACTGAGTGATGGGAACTCGTTTTCTTTTCTTTGTACCGATGCGAGTCAATTCAAAAACTGCCAGCGGCACCAGCCAGCATACCCAGGCAGCCATGCGGTACGTCCATTCTTCTTCAATCCCTGTAATGACAAACGCCCCTCCGATCAGACGAAGAAAAACTGCAGAGCATAGTAGCACATAAGATCGCAGCATCCAGAGGCGGTGCTTTGCGAACTCTTTTCGCACAGCCGCGTTCCAGCCAAACCAGGTTGTCATTCCGGTCGCTATTGCCAGCAAAGCAAAGGCGATTTTTACGCTCAGCCCCTCTTGTGCATAGAATGCCATCCAGAATCCACTGGGGACGAGAACAAGCAAAGTGCAGGCGACTTGCAGTTTTCCAACTCGCCTGTGCCAGCGGGGATAGTGCTGGCGGATTCGTTTACTCAGTAAAACCATCCCCAAAACAAGCGAAAGCGGTCCTGCTAAAAGATGAGGATAAAACGCCCACTGATAAACGCCGAAAAATTCGCTTTCTCTTCCACGCAGAAAATCAGTCGTGAAATCTGGGGGCAGGTAACCGGGATAGTTTTTAAGAATGTCGATCGTCACTTTAAGAATGAGCAAACAACCCACCCATCGCAGGACATTCATCAATCGCCGTGTGGAATTCATAATCACACTGATTCTACACGCTGAGAGATCGCATTACGAGAGTATTTTTTCAATCACTTTACCGCCGACGTTGGTCAGGCGGACGTTTAAGCCGCCGAAGGGGATGTTTAGTTTAACGTGATCGATCCCGAACAGATGCAGCATCGTCGCATGGAAGTCGTTCATGTGAACGGGATCTTCGACCGGTTCCCAGCCGAGTTCGTCGGTTTTGCCGTGGACGTAGCCCCCCTTCACGCCGCCTCCTGCCATCAGAACACTAAAGGCGTACGGATGGTGATCGCGACCGGAAACATTGGCCCGTCCTGCCCGGTTTTCGCCCAGCGGGGTGCGACCGAATTCACCCGCCATAACGATCAGTGTCGAATCGAGAAGCCCTCGTTGTTTGAGGTCTTTAATCAAAGCGGCAACCGGTTGATCGACCACGCCGCAGTTGTACGCCAATTCTTTATCGAGGTTACTGTGATGATCCCAGGAGGCATGGAACAGATTGACAAAACGGACGCCCCGTTCGACCAGTCTGCGAGCCAGCAGGCAATTTTTCCCGAAGACCGACATCGCACCGCCCGCGGTGCCGCGGGTTGCTCCCGATTTTTTCGGTTCAGCGCGTTCGGCGCCGTACGCATCGAGTGTCGCTTTCGATTCGCTGGAAATATCGACCAGGTCCGGAGCAGCGGACTGCATGCGAAACGCGAGTTCGTAAGAAGCGATTCGGCTGGCGATTTCGTTATCGTTTGTTTGTTGAAGTTGTTCGCGGTTCAATCGGCGAATCGCATCAAGCCCCGCTTCCTGCATTTGTGGTGATATCCCATTCGGGTTCGCCAAATTCAAGACGGGAATTCCCTTATTGCGAAACAGAACGCCAGAATAGGTAGAAGGTAAAAAACCGCTGGACCACAACGAAGTACCGCCACTGGTTCCGCGACCTGCCGTCAAAACAACATAGCCCGGCAAATCGTTAGCTTCGCTTCCCAATCCATAATTGAGCCACGCGCCAGCGGTCGGGCGTCCGAATCGACCGACGCCGGTACTGAGTGTCAGTTGAGCCGGATGATGGTTGAATTGATCGGTATAAAGAGTGCGAATAAGTGCGAGATCGTCGGTGCATGTTTTCAAATGAGGCAGAATATCGGACAGTTCCATTCCGCATTGCCCGCTGGGAGCGAATTTTCGGGGCGATCCGATCAGTGTCGCGGTATCTTTATTGATAAACGCAAAGCGAACTTTTTCGATCAACTCTTTCGGAAGTGCCTGCCCGTTATATTGTTGGAGCTTCGGTTTCGGGTCGTACATATCAAGATGGCTGGGCCCCCCGGCGAGAAAAATGAAAATGCAATTTTTCGCCTTGGCGGGAAAGTGGGGCTTCTTCACCGCGAGTGGATTCACAGAAGAATCGTCTGCGGCAAGCAAACCTTCTTTTTGTAGCATCGACATCAACGCGACACTGCCAATGCTACACGCAGAGTTATACAGAAACTGTCTGCGAGCATTGTGAACGTGTTCATTGTTGTTGGACATGGAAACGACTCCCGTGTTTAACCGAATAATGGAGACTATTTAATACCAATTTTGCATTAATATCTTATCAATGAAATGCGGCACAAAAATGGCAGGATGTTTTTATGAAAGCCACGGATGAACACGGATTTTCACGGATGGTAAAGAGCAGTCAGGTTTTACGCGCCAAGGATATCTTTTTCAAAACAAGAGTGATAAATCAAGTTTGGTTTACGCCGTCCAAAATTTCATCTGTGAAAATCCGTGTTCATCCGTGGCTAATACTTTTGTGTTCCGGCTATGCCGAATTAAGGTCGTGTGATAAATTCGTCTGTGTTAATCATCGTGCGGGCAATCATGACCCAGGTGGCTGCATCTTCCAAGTCGCTACCAGTCAGTTTTTTGTCGATTACCAAAGCAGTGGCAGACTGGGGATTACCTTGCACAAACTTTTTCTGGGAATGATACAGCTCGCGTGTAATCACTAATTCATTTTCGTTTGGATTGCGAGCCATGCAAAGCTGGAACAGATGCCTGATGCGCAAATCGATCGTCTGTTCTGGATTATTTGAACCTGGTACTTCGCTGATAATTCGTTTTCCAAGTTTCTGTGCACATTCAAAAAAGACGGGGTCATTCCACAGCGTGAGCGCCTGCAACGGCGTGTTGGATCGTTCCCGTCGAAGGCAAGTTAAATTCGAATCGGGTGAATCGAATGTCATTAGCATCGGGAACGGAACCGTTCTTTGGAAGAACGTATAAATGCCGCGGCGATAACGGTCATCTCCCGCACTCGTTTTCCATTTGACACTGTTCGCATAACCTAGCATCGCGACCCCGTCCGGTTGTTGCGGTCGCACACTTGGTCCGCCATAACGATGCTTGATTAACCCACTTGTCGAGAGCGCAATATCGCGCACAATTTCTCCCTCGGCACGTAAACGAACCTGACAGGAAAGCCAGGCGTTGTACGGATCTCGCCTTGCCAGTTCCGGGCGACTTTTCGATGCTTGCCTGTAAGTGGCAGAAGTGACGATCAACGTATGAAGCTTCTTCATGTGCCAGCCTGCTCCGCCTTGTTCAAGCGGTGTCATAAACCACCTTGCCATCCAATCAAGCAGTTCCGGATGCGAAGGTGGTTCCCCCTGTGTACCAAAATCGTCAATTGTTGGAACGATTCCTCGTCCGAAATAATTTGTCCAAACCCGATTGACCGTCACCCGCGAAGTGAGGGGGTGTTTCGGATCAAATAACCAGCGAGCCAGATCAAGTCGACTCGGCTGACCGTTCTCCACTTTCATTACTGGGAACATGGCGGGGGTATTCGAGTGAACTTCGTAGTCCGGTATTAAAAAATCACCACGAATGAGGAAGTGAGTTTTACGGGGCGTCTTCAACTCAGCCACTGTCTGGGCTTTTATCGTATCATACGGATTTTTCGGCGCCTTTTTTTCATGCTCTTGGGCAGCGGTCTGTAATTGAATATATTTGGGATCGATCAAACGGAAATCTTTGAGCAATTTTTGCTGCATCGCGACTGTCCGCCTGGCAGGTGGAATCGCGAGGATTTCTAATGATTGATCCGTCAATCCGTATAGAAGAAGCGGTTTCTCTTTTGAAGTGGGTAGCGACGTTGCAGAGATACGAAAACGCCCCAGTCCATGAAAATGTCTCAGAACGGAACTTTGCCAGATCGTTATCGTCAACTTCGTTTTCGATTTAAAATTGACCGGCTGTTTCGTTTCAAATGTAGCCACATGATTTTCGCCAACGCGAGGCGAAACAGACCAACCGCTGGTCGGGCCTCCATTGATCGCTCGTTCGATTCCGTGCCCTTGTTCAGAAAACGAAGCTTGCGGGTTGATCAAAGT
>JAJRTM010000326.1 GCA_024278285.1 Planctomycetota bacterium | reverse complement strand
TCAGTATGTTTTCACTATTTTGAAACAGGCCTTTTCAGACGTTTCGTTACATTAAACCATGTTCAAAGCTAACTTAAAGCGAATAACGCGACTTCGGAAATAATAAATCAACAAGCCCTTACTGACCCGGCTCGCCTGAAACCTGTTTTCTTTCGCCTGGTTCTGGGATCCCGGATTATTTTCCTCTTGATCGAAACGCCAGGTACTTCCCCAAGGCTTCTGCAAACGATTCATTCGTCAACAGCTTCACACGGTCCACACCGGTTTTGCCGCAAATCTGATCAACCTGCTTCATGAATTTTTGATACTGCTCCAGATAATGCCTGCGTAGTCGATGGGGATCAACTAGCAGTCGGTTATTTACTTTTTCCATGTTGTGAAATTGCGTTGGTTTGCTGAACGGGAACTCTTCCTCTTCCGGGGCGACCACCTGTAGCACAATTACTTCATGATGATAATGTCGAAACCGTTTCAACGCCGCCTGCAAGGGCTTGATATCATCAAACAGATCACTCAACAATATAATCAGTGAGCGTCGTTTGAGTCGCGGAATAATTTCTTCGAACACGGACCCCAAACTTGTTTCGCCCCCCGGTTCTGTTTGTTCCAGCGTTTGTATAATTCGTGGGAACTGTGTCGCATTCATCGAAGGTTCGATCAATTCCCGCATCTTGTCATCAAACAAACAAAGTCCAACCGCATCGCGTTGCCGTAACAGTAAAAAGGAAAGAGCGGCTGCCATCTGTTACGCATATTCAAATTTGCTCAATGTCGATTGTCCATACCCCATGCTCCCGGAAGCATCCAGCATGATGTAACAACGCAGGTTCGTTTCGTCTTCGTACTCCTTCACATAATATCGCCCGGTCTTGCCGTACGCTCGCCAGTCGATATGCCTGATCTCATCGCCGGGGTAATACTGCCGATGCTCAACAAATTCAACACTGCTCCCCTTGAACGGGCTTTTGTGCTGACCCATCATGTAACCCTCAACAACCAGACGAGCGACAACATCCAGTTTCGCAAATCGAGCCAGCGCCATCGGATCAGCCAGCGGTGCAACATCAGGTTCAGCCTGATTCATAACCCTATTTCCTATTCAATCAGCGTATCGAATTAACAATTTTTGTCCGGTTTCTTTTTATTATAAGCGGCAAGGCGCTAGCCGCCGGTCATCGTTGAGATGAAAAGTTCCACTGCTGCCTAAGCGAAATACCGGCGGCTAGCGCCGTGCCGCTCACTCTCCTCCTCATTCGATACATTTTAACAACAACTAAACAAAAAAAGCCACCAGCATAATACCGGCGGCTTTTCTTTTTATCTTGTTCAGAACAAAATCCTTAAACAGGACTATCTTAGAGATCACTCTGGATAACATTCTGACCATAACGAGTTCCGTTAGGAGTTATCAGCCGAACGTAAACTCCTTCGTCAATACTGGCATTCAATGAAGCCCCATGACCATCACAGTAGTAGACATTCACGTTGCCACCAGTGTGAGCCGATGAAGGACGCCAAGTTGCTCCCTGCCCCAGAGAGGGTGAACTGATCTTAGAATTACCACCAGAATAAGCCCCACCAAGATCAGCATTTGTTACCAGTACAGTATTAATATTTCCGGGAGAAGCATCTGCCCCGGTACCAAGCCCGCGATTGCTTGCCGATGCCAAAGAGGGAAGACCACTACCATCTACTGGGATCTCTACTGCAAAGGCAATATCGCCAGCATGTGGCGAAAACCAGTTTCGAGCATCCTGGTTTTCAGTAAGCAGAATGGTCTGCTGAAGGCCATCGTTATTAGAAATGAAATCAACAGAAACAATGGAATCCCCACGCCAGAAAACACCTGTTGATTGACCAACACGTTTTGCTATTGCGTTTGAAGTGCCAATGGCAGCCGCTTGACCATCTCGCCATTCAATATTATTTTCATCGTGAGGAACAGCAGGGAGTGTGAGGTCATTAATCTGGCCCCAAATACCACTGGCAGCGTAACCTGCATTGACAACATAGCTCAAGCCACCATTTTGCTGAAAGTTGTTTTGGTCATCAGGGCAAACAAGCACTGCAATTTTAGTCGTAAATAACGTCGCATGTGTTTGGGTTCCAGAGTTTTGCTGTTTGACTAAATTTCGGTACAAGGCACCGTTATCCATTGCGGGGAAAAGTGCAACGGGCCATCCATAGGGAATTGAAGCAGTCCCCGCTGTATTCAGGTATGAATCCTGACCGGAAAGCTTAGGGTATTTCCCGCCACTTTGCGTTGTGAAACTTGCGACAGACGTTCCGATATTGCGGATATTATTGAGGCAAGTCAGTCGACGAGCTGCTTCCCGTGCCCCTTGAATACCAGGAAGAATCAGGGCCGCGAGGGTGGCGATAATTGAAATCACGACCAGAAGTTCGATCAGTGTGAATCCGCGGCGTTTGCCGGCTTGATTCACTTTTTGTTGTGTACGTAACATGTTTTACACTCCTCAGAAATTGTGTCTGCAAAAAAAACTTCGCAACAGCCGACGGCCCAGACAGCTTGCCACGAATACGAATAACCAAATTTGCCCGCCGAAAAACAAAGTAGAAAGGCAACTCTACATCACCCTTCAATACCTGGCCCGGCACTATAAGAATCGCAACCTAAACCACACTCACCAGCAAGCCATAGAAACTTGCCTGTCTACTAAATACTACAAACGTATTACTCCCTCTATTATGGCCCTATCAACGATCAAAAATCCAGCCCATTTTGGAATCTTTCCCAATTTTAAGCACAAGTATCAGCTTTTACCGATTAGAACAGACTCACACAAGCAATACCAGGCACTTAAACGCATCAATCCTTATCCCTCTTACCACAAAAAACATTACTCATATTCCGCACAATCCACAAAAAAGAACTCACGCAAAGACGCAGCGACGCAAAGGATTACACTTGTACTGAATCTCCTCGTTCCCAAACGCCAGCTTGGGAACGGACGGCTGGGAAGGTCCTCCTTCCTGTCAGTTTTCAATTGTTTTCGATGATTTCCAGTACCGGCATGAAGCAGGAGCTTGGGAACGAGGAATTCTCTTCTTTCTTTTCTTACTGAATCACATTTCGCAGCGTGACGAATTTTCGCCAGTCGAATGTTTTTGTTTTCGGATCCCAGGCTTCTTCCAGTTTCGAGCGATCAATCACAAAGAACGCGCGATGCACCGGTTGGTCCGCCATAACGCCGCCGACCTGCACATTCCCAAACTCATCCTCAGCCGCCTCATGGAATTGCACATAAATCCAACAATAAAACACATTACTACGAACTGTCGTGTTATTCGCAATTTTACCAAGTATGCGATTGCGAGTATGAAAATCAACCGCATCAAATGATGTGTTTGACGAAGGGAAACCTGTTGCAGCCTGATTGATATCCGTTCGTGTGCGTGCTTCGAATAGCCTGCGATCCAGAGCAGATTCCTGTTGGCCCAACCCACCATCCAACGGCAAGCTTCGAAGAAGCGTCTGGTCAATTGTTTGCCGAGCAACATCGTTTACATTGAACGGATCAGCATTGCCCAGGAATGTCATCGGACGGAACGGACGCGATCCAGGAATCCCCGGTAAGTACGCAGTACCGCCAGCAGCAGCCACGATAGGATCACGCACATCACGCGACTGAAAGAATTCTTTCCCCCAGTCACGAGCAGCTTCTTTGGGATCACGCAATTGTCGAAATGGAATTCTCGCATTACCTTCTTCGGTAGTTGCTACCGGATTGGTATGGTTCCGCAAGTGATACGTATCATCAATCACACCAGCCAATACTCCCGGATGCCGTACCGTATTGAGGTTTACTTTCCCTGGAGTTCGCGGAATCGGCAGGTCATCCCGGAAGGCAGATTGCGCGGTCGTTTTCACTTCATAAAATTCAAACAACCGATACCAACGATTATCATTCGCTGCCGTGCTGCTGGCTGGGGTATATCCCGAAGCAGTGGTATCAAACGGAGCCGTCGCAGCCGCAGCAGTGACCTGCACTGAAGGTTCGTTATCCGGTCGCATAAATTTCGCAGTTCCCGCAAGCACTGGCCTATCGGTGCCATTAACACGGGCAAAGCCAGATAGACGTCGTCCATTGGAAAGGATTTTGGTCACGCCCCCACTGGCAGTTTGCTGATTCGATCCAAGCTCGACTGTCTTAGGAGAAGGACCAAAGATTGGAATCGCCAGCAAATCGTAAATGGAAGTATAGTCACGATCAAAATGCGGCTGCCAAAGTGTGAACTGGGCACTCGATCGCTCATTCCGTTCTCCGAGTGTATTGTACGATTTTCCATCTGCCCCGGCGGCCCCTCCTCCATAGTCAACAATATCAGTTGAGGCCAGCGGTTCACGAATTTCTTGGCTTGCCAGGCCTGAGTAGGACGTACTGGTAGGGTTAAATGTTCGTTGCTGCATAATAATCCGATCAACTTCCACCCACGGATTCCAGACTTTCTGTAAATTATAACCGGCTGCGGGACTGTTATTGAAATTATCAGGCAAGTTGGTATGTAATCGCCTTTCAAGAATAAATGTTGTTGGTGCACCACCTGGGGGAAGGTTACTGTCTGTCAGCAAAAACCCCTTCGTGCTGGAATTATTAACAACATTTCCAGAAGTATCCCGAAATTCATAACGGCCCTCTTCTGTTGCATCAGCCCACGTCAAATCGAGATCAACCCAGGGGTCGGGTGTGTCGGTATTCAGCGTTGCTGTTGGTGCAACTAATGTATTATACCGCCAGCGTGCCCATTTTGTTGGAGCCAGCACCTGATATTGTGTCGGCGTGCTGGTTTCGAGACGAAAATCGCTGGGACGTTGATTCCCGCTCAAATCGTCGTTTCCATCGTGATGCCCAATCGTGTAAAAGCCCCCCGGTTCAACAATGTTCGCAACATCCAAACTCGCCCCCGATGTAGGATACCTGTTAGCGAGCCTATCTTTAATAACAACCGAACCAACCGTCGTTTCTGTATCTGGATTGGGAGCCGTATCAACATCAACCCTTCTGATCCGCCAGTTCCCTCCATCAAGAGAAACAGGGAATGAACTCGCATTTTGCAATTCCAGAAAAATATGATGGCGGTCAGGATCCTGATCATCGAAGATCGTTGAATCTTCATTGTTCGTTTGATTTCCAGTTGTCGTTATCCACAAACTTTCGCTGAAGCAGAGCGATTGCCGTTCGATACCGAATACCCGGGCAGTCTCACCCGATGTATCGCTCAATGCACCGGTCGATGAATTTTTCGTTCCGGTAATATCCCAGCCATCTCCCAGATTTCTATCGTAAACAAATTCGGTAATCACATCATCCCGGTCCAATCCATCAACCACATTGACCGCGAACTGTGCCATCTCGCGAAGTTGCTGGTTGGTGTAAAGTTGATTGGTACTGTTATCTAAAGTGTAGTTAATCTCGTCATCACCACCGCCCAGCGTGTAAAGCAAAACGTAAATATCCCGTGCCATACACTGGCGGTCATACTTAGCCCACCATTCCTGAGCACGTCTGTTTCCTTGAATGGCAGAAAACGGAAACGCCAGGCGACCATCTTGTGGATCGAAAATATTTCGATGCTCCATTGCAGAAATCGTATCTGATCCCCCCGGAGCACCGTAAACACCACCGTTAGTCGTATGCGGTGTCAAATGACGATGTCGAAGAACAGGCTTGCCGTTTTCATAAACAAACGTCAGCAATCGATTCAAATCAAGTCGGTTATGGTTAAAGACATTTTTCGGATCATTCGCATACTCAATCGTCAACCATCGGCGAACGGCGTATCGAATTGGATCGTTGACCTGGTAAGGTGCATTGTTGGCCCCTGCTGAATTCGAAAAGGAAGGGGGGAATCGCCAGGCATTCTGGTTGGAAAATCTGTCGTTGAATTCCCAGCCACGAATTTCATCCTGAAGATCACCATCGTTATCGGTATCAGCCACACGTGCCATCCCGAATTCCCAGCGATCCCAACTATCAGTCGTAAACTGGCTTCTGACCAGCATGCCGTTAGTAGGCGTAAACCCGGTTGTTGACTCGGTGGCACTCAGGCGTTCAAAATTAAATTCCAGCAATCTTTCCAGACGGTTCGGCGAACCGATATTCGACCAATCCAAATCAGAAACATGCAGAAAAGCCATGTCGTTGACAGAAAACAACGCATCGTTATTCAAATTTCGAAACGCAGGTTCGACCGCAATTTCGTCCGGCTCATCCGCCAGATAAGAACCCCATTCTCGATTACTGACTGAAAAGCGATGCACGTGCCGATTCAATTCGCCCCAGCCAAACAATCCATCAAACCCCGATTGCGAATAAGGCGTGACGCCTGCAACAGGCGTTGTGACTGTTGTGTTGTAGGTATCTGTTACATTTGGCCTGGCAGAAGCAGGCGCGACCGGAATTTGATATTCAAAACCAGCTACATCACCAGCACTTGCAGACGCAGTGCTTACCCCGTATTCAACCCAGCGACCGGGATTCTTCTGATGTGTATCTTTTAACGCCAGATTAAATGTTGACGTACTGGCTGCCCGTCTTTGTGCCCCCTGATTGCCTTGGGCAACAAACTGCAATGCATTCGTAGAGCTGAAATCGGAAAGATAGCTGTAGCGCCCAATCCCCAATTCATCGCTGGGATGAACCGAAGGAGGAATGGAAATGCCAAGGTTACCAAAAACGGGATCGAAAGAATTCCCACCCGGAATGCGAGCCTTGCCCGCTCCCGTGAAATAGTCTTCATCATCATCAATCCCAGGACGCCCCGGTGCAGGGAACTGGACGGGAAAGTTGACGGCAGAAAGTGAACTGGAAAATCGGCTGAATGCAGGATAAGGCGGCTGTGGTGCGGTGATCACTGAAGAGTTACCAACATTTCCCCGTGCCACTGAAACAGCATTATCCAGTAAGGTCGAATCCCCCCAACGACCAGCCACCACATCGGTATCGCTACTTGTATCTCCATCTGCAACGCCGATAAGCAAACGAGCCAGTTCCATGTTCGACATATCTAACTGAGAAACCGCAGACGATGTTATATCGATGCCAAACATACTTCGATAAGTATTGGGAAGTAGCGAAGGTGTCCCCCCCGGTTGATCCAACGGACGATAAAACGCCCGGCTCGGATTCAATTCCCCCATCGAAAGACCAAAGTTCGACCGCGTCACATACGTCCTGTTCCCGAATGCCCCGCTGACTCCTGCACCGGAATTATGTACCAACGAAGTCGGCTCTCCGTACAAGTTCCCAGCCGTGTTCAAGTTAAGCAGACCATCGGCATCCATAATCGTAATCGCAAACATCGGAATTCGTTTTCGGCCATCCCCCAGAATTTCAACCCCATGATTCAAATCCATCAGGATCGCTTCTTTGCCGTTGATGCTTAATTTATCTGCATCTATATCGTAAGAGATATCAGCATGACGAGCCAAACCGCCCGTCCATAATCCCGCTTCGTATCCCCCCGAACCGACATTGAAATTAGGAAATGGAAAGCCGACTGCTGGACCTGCGGTCCCGGTGACTACGTCAAACCCTCCGGCTGCTACATATCGCCTGACTGTTTTGGAAAGCACATTATTGATGTTGCCAGGATCACGATAACGCAACCGAACCAGATGTTCCCGATGAGGTCGAAGCACACGGTTGGCGTACGTCAACGAAGAGTAAATATCAACCGTCTCATCACGAGGCAAATACTGAGGCCGATGAAAAGAAGGGATCCAAACCCGCCGCAACGATTCCGAACCTGCCGAAGGATCCACGTCGATTAACGCAAAATATCCCAGAAACAGACTGTTGATATCCGGATACGTGTACCCGGCATCCGGCTCAAAATCAGGCACATAATTCGGATGATTCTGAAACCCCAACGGGCTGACCGGATATGTCTCACTTCCAGAAATCGCCCGATTAGCCGCCGGGCTCAAGTTAATCACAATATCATCGCCATCAAAAGTTCCCCCCGCGGTTGGATCAAAAACGTTCGAATCTTGATCCGTATCTTCAGGGAAACCATCGGCATTGTAATCGAACCCGAACGCAGACGATCCCGAATCAGGGAGCCCATCGTTATTCGTATCCAGAAAAACAACATTAATCCCAGACCCCGTAAAAGGCTGCATACTGTTCGGCCGCAAATCAGGGCCAAACGAACCAAGCATGTTCGGGATTATCGAATACTTCCGCCCATATAACGCAGAACTACGCAAATCATCCGTCGGCCCAATCAAAATCCCCTGCATCGCATAATCAAAATAATCACCTTCAGTTATTTCGCTACGGCTGGAACTTGCAAACCAGCCCGCACTATTTCGTTCGGCTCCGACGAACGAGAAGAAGAAGAAGCCGAGGAACATCAGTAGGCCTGTCATTGCGATAACAACGATCAAGGCCGCCCCACCAGATCTTTTCTTTGGCGTCAACTCATTAGAGGCTAATGAATGCCCCCTGTGTTTTTGTAAGTTGTACTTCTTATTCATTGTTTTCATCTTTTACACTCCCGAGACCGGCCCGCCTCAAGGATTATTGCCTGATAGACCTCACGATTGATGAGGCCTTACTCGTTAAATGAATGAACTATCGTTTCTTGTCGCATCTGATTACTTGTGGGATCACGAAACAGAATCGTAATCCGTAACGCCCGAATTGGTTTGCGGTTATCAACTGCATACCAAATGACATCGGGATTGTTCGCTGAATTACCATCATAATCATTCGGGTCATTAACAGAAACTTCCGCTTGAAGATTTATCGTTGGGACATTGGCAGGTGCCCATAGAGGTTCGGTTGGAGAACCTGAGGGCCCACCTATGATTGGAGTCGGAGTCGCTGGAATCGTATTCTGAAATCTTGCTTGCCATATAATGCAATTTGAATAGTCTGCACTGCCATCGGTCGGAAAGCAGTACATATTATTTATCAGGTTATCTCCGGGAGACCAGCGGTTTACCCTATTCACAGCAGGAACATAGATGGGGACAGTTGCATCGTTAGGGTGTCTTATCAATGGTGTTGCAGGTGGTTTCAATCCAGCTAAAGCAGGGAAGCCTGCGCCTGGAAAGTCGGGATGCCAAGTATCAAAAACATTAATGTTATTAAGGGCTGCTCCATTGCTAGGACCATAGTTGGTGATTTCATGCGCGTGCTGGTTGGTACCATTTCTAGAACCAAAGTCTTGTGCTTTTGTCGAGTCAATATCGACAAATCCGCCGACACCCCCATTGACTGACTCATCCCATATTTCGATATCAAAACTGTGGACATTATACAGCAGGACATCTTCCCCCCGGCGAGAGCCATTGGGAAAAATGGTATTTAGGCGACCCGTTCCCAGGAAGCTACTGACTTCACTTGAGTTGAGTGTCCCGCCAAAAACACCACCTGCCGTGGTGTGCGGATACTGAAAAGCGGGAGATGAAGTTTCGTCGTGGGTATAGCGTCCAAGAAAGTAATTATCAGTCCCATCGGTCATAAACTCACGAGGGTAGCCTGTTGTCGGGCTATGTCCAAATCGAAAGTGCGGCACTCCCAGCGGCCAATTAGTCACATTGGTGGTGTTGCTCAACGTGCCGTGAAACAGCGCAACAGGATTGCCCGTGTAGGGTGAATTCCCATAATGGGCAGAGAAATCAAAATCGGTGTAGAAATTCCTGGCAGGCGGATAGCTGTCCATTAAATCAACTTCAGACCCACTGCCGTTAACACGTCCAGGCTGTGCCTTTTTTTGTTCGTCATTTTTATCAAAAGCCATTAAGTCATTCGGGATCGTATTTGCATCCCTCAACAGCAATACGCGGCGGTAAAGAGTGCCGTGCCGTAAAAAGTAAGCCACTTCAGCCTGTTGAGAAACAGAGACTCCATTTAGAGGGGAACCATCATCCCAGACCGGTTGATCACGATAATTTACTGAGCCAAGAGTTGCCTCAGCCTTTCCGTAATAATCAATATCTTGACCTGAATAGCGAGAACTTGTAGGAGCTTCTCCCTGAATCGTATACTGTAAAACATCGTCAGTAACGTCATCAGGATCATTTTCCGAATAGTAGAAGTAACCCAACTGCTCCGGGGCAGCATTCTCGGTATTATAATTCAGTCCAGGGACTAAAGGGACAATCCCTTGTTGCCCGTCGATGGCACGGTAAGACATTCGCTTGAGGTCGTTATCGATGGCAACAAACGCGGTGCGCGCCTGTTGATCGTTATTAGCCAACCCCTTTTGGCGCGTCATGGTAGTGACGGCGATAGAAAATATCTCTGCAAAGATCGTCATCACAACAATCAACAACCCGACAGAAACCAACATTTCGACGAGGGTAAAGCCGAAACGGTTTTGTAACGTTTGCGAATTATTTTTCGAATGGAACATCTTCGAGTACCTACCAATCATCTTGCCTGTCCTATAGCCCCGTGCGAATAATTTAAGCCTCAACTCTTATTGCCGCTTATATGGATTTGGAATTGAAATGGGATATACCTCAATGATGTTTTTGTAGATCATTAAGAACCGTGCATCTGCCTGTGGCGGGGTCTCAAGGTCGATCTCGATATATCGGTCGTTATTAGCACCGATCCATTGAACCTGCGCTGTCCCGCTACCTTCTTCATCGAAAATGCTACGTATTTTGTACCAATACCCGTTTACAGAATCACAAACAAAACCACCTGGCTTGAGCGATGGCTTTGAAAGTGGCTTGGTACTGTCCCAGTAAATTTTGACAGATTGCGATGTAGCTCCCAGTGAGCCTTTTCTCATGTTTTCAACACCATAAACCTGCTCCGAAAATGGTGAGAAATCTCTGCGAAAAAAGATGACCAGATCGGCATTCTTTATATCTATATTGTTAAGGCTTTCATCAGAATTGGGCCAACCAATTTCATAAAAACCGTCAGCTCCTGTCAACGGATCGTTATCGCCATCAGAATTATCGTCATCAATATTCTCAACCCCTGGTTGACCGTCTGCCCCCAACGTTGTTAGTATTTTTCGGACTGAGATGAGCGAAGAATAACGCGGCTCGAATACTTGCAGCCGTACTTCTGGAATTGCATTGAACAGACCATTGTTGGGAAGCGAATTTGACAGTGTAATTGTCTTTGCACCAACATTAACGCTATCAACATTACTGACATGCGATTCTTTGCCTGCAAAGTTTACCACAATGGCTCGCACGGGAACGTTGTCTGTGATCATTTGTTGAAACGTCGTCATGTCACCATTATTGGCGTCCGTCAGTGCTAATTCCGTTGCAGAGTTTATTGTCACGGCAACAGAGGAAAGATAATTACTCCAACTATCGCGGGAAGTAAACATTTCAAAAGCTAATTCTCTTTGAGTCGCACTAGCCAGATTAAAGCCTGCATTGGTTCGATCCACTGCATAAAAATTGGGACCAGACGCATGCAGCCCGTGAGGGTCTGAACCGAATTCATCAGCATTGCCTGGCCCGTTGTAATTGAGCATCCCAATTGGGTCGATGATGGTGGTGTAATTCTTTGATAACCTATTATTTTTAAAATCGACAACATTCGCAGGAGCCCCCCGCCTGTTCCAAGTGATAGAGGCAGGAGTAAATTCAAAATTAGGCCGAAGAGGTACGCCAAACGTGCTATCGTAATGATTCCTGGCCAAGTCAGGAAATGCTTTGAAGTAATCTTGAATTTGAGAACTTAGCAAAGCTGCATTTGTCAGTTGAGTCGCCTGAATCGAGCGCAGCATCGCAATCGGAAACAGTGTTGCAACCGAGACCAAGCCAACGCCCATGACCATGAGCGCCATGAGTATTTCAATAAGGGAAACCCCGTCGCGAGATTTGCCCCGCGTCCAGCGTCCACTCACTTCATACTTACTGTTTATCAATTGATTAGTCATCATACTGACCACCCCAGCTTAAATGATGAGTCCAAGACTCATATTGCCACGCCCGCTATGTATTAAAAAATGGGAGAGTCCTCCCATCCCACTCAGCAAACTATTTTGCAGAAGTTCCTTCAATCGCAAACCTGAATAACTCAGAATCTTCTATGTTCCCGTTCAGGTTGTCATCATTTAAGTTTGCTTCACTGACGTTAATATTCCCACTGCGTGTATAAATTGTAATCACACGGTAACTCCCTCGAATTTTATCGAGGTTAGCAGGAACTCTGATATCTATCCCTGCATCGGTATCAATCCTCTCTGCCAGCAGAAAATGAAAGACCCCTTCAGCAACCAATGGTCCCAGCAAGCCACCTTGTGGCGAAAACATAATATCCAAATTCAAACTGCCATGAATTCGCCAGGTCACTCCACCATCAGGCACTGCCGATAAAAAAGCACCACTTAAATCGGGAAGAGTACCTCCCGATATCCCCGCAGCAATCGCGTTGCCAAAACGCAACCCGTTACTGGTCTGCACAATAATCCAATCGCCCAAAAGGTAATTATTCCCTGAAGACCATGCGAAAATTCTCTTCCAAGAGTCGGGTACTTTGCTGTTTGCTAAATCAATTACCGTTCCCGGCGGGAAACTTTGAATATCTTCCCCCGGCATCGGGAAAGCAATCGTTGAAACATCCAATTCATACGTTCCCCCCTGTCCTGTATTGCCAAGGTTTTGATTTGCAGGCGTGGGGTCTGCCAACCGCGTAACACCTGGAACATTTTCGACAAGTTTAAGAGTTTCGTTATTGTAAACAGAAGGGAGGAATCTTTCCGAGGAAATTGTATAGCGAACATCATCAATAATAATTTTCACGCCTGCTTGAAGCAGACCGCTGTTCGCTAAGTCTACCCAAGAACGCGAATCGTTGTCGTATGCTCCTCGATACTGGATTCCTTGAACAGTCCCAGCAACGGTAGGCGTTAAATCAACAAACCGTAACTTCCCCCTGGGGTTGTCATCGATAGTCCCCTGAATGTATTGAAAACCAGTCACTAAATTGGGAGTTGTTTCATCCAACACAAAACGAATTCCAACAGGAACAGGTCTTCCTTCGATTTGAGATTTTCCATAAGCACGCGAACGCGCTCCTTCAAATTTTGCCTGAAGCATTCGAGAAGCAGCACTGACTCGCTCGTTGCCGATTCCCAGACGAAACGTTCCAACCGCCAATGTGGTTAGCACAATCAAAATGGAAATCGAGACCAGTAGTTCGATCAGCGTAAAACCACCACGTTTAACTGTTATGCCTGAATTCGCAGTTCGCATTATTTTTTCTCCAACTGCATTAAATTGGTGATATTGTCACCAAGGCCCGTGTAGTTAGTGTGATTAGGATCGGTTTCGTAAAGTGCAGTGATTTTTTCATCGCGACTTAAACTGCCATTATCCAAAATATCCAGGACAGCCCTGACAGGGCGCGCCAAGTGGCCGAAATTTGCACTGTCGGTCGGCTCCTCTAAGCCAAGCAATAAATCTGGCCCTGCAGAGATAATCAAATACGAAAAGTAAGTATTCGGTGTGTGTAGTGTTGTTGCAAGGGCGCCATCATCACCTGTTCCGTCATTGCCTGTGTCCTGTTTATTGCTATCTCCTTCGTGCATATAATCCCGCATGTCTCCACCAAATTTGCTGGGGTCTTTTATTAGATTAACCCGAAGTTGCATATTTCTGTAAATCCCACCCGTGTAATCATCAGGGTCTCTTTGGAAACTGAGTTTATCCGGCTGTGAGGAAGAAATCATATTCCAGAGAATGTCTGTTGGCTCTGACAGCCCTCCACTAGAATCCAATCCATTAGGCCGAATCAACCGCGTTGGCCAACGATAAAAACGCAACGGCTGATCCCACGCATCCACAAACTCCATCAAGCCATCGTTGTCTGTATCCTTAATAACATCAGCCCCAAATTCGCCAGCATCCTTCAAGGTGACGCCGTAGACTGACCCTTCAGAAAAGAGTAAATAGACAATTTCAGAACTTCCAGTAACTCCGCTCAAATCAGACAGGGCCATTTCACCTTTGCTGATTTT
>JAJRTM010000325.1 GCA_024278285.1 Planctomycetota bacterium | reverse complement strand
CAAAATCAAAACCATGAATCGCCAAGCGTACGGCTACCGAGATGAAGAATACTTCCAACTCAAACTATACGCCCTGCACGAATCCAAATTCAAACTAATCGGCTAACCAACCCCCGCGCACATAGATTGTCGTTGAACCGTTTATAAGATACTAATCAAAAAACTCGTCTTCGGGGTCAAATTTAGGGATGACGATATTGAGAATTTTCATCTTGCCGATTGCCCGGTGCCGCACGCCGGGCGGGATAAGAATGCACATTCCCTGCTTGATCGGAATCTGCTCGCCATCGAGTTCCATTTTTGCATCTGGTTCACATTCAAGAATATAATAAGTTTCCGTCAGCTTGCGATGGTAATGCGTTTTTGCCTCTGTTGAAATTTCTGTCTGATGAATTGTCGCAGGATAATCGACTAAATCGGCAAAAGCACGACGAGCCGTGCCGCAGGGACAGGGGACACCAGGCATTGCATCGAAATCGACAATAACCGCTTTTTGTTCTGTGTTACGGACGGTCATTTTCATTGCGTTTTGCGCATATTTCTAAAGTTCTATTTTGGTTACAGTTATCAGAATGAACCAGTCGTGCTGGGTTATCTTCCATCGCAATTTCGCCAAACGCAGGCATTGTTCTTCTGATTTATTTTTGTTTACGTTTGCAGTAGGGGCAATCGGCGGTGTAAATAATGCGGAAACACTTTCTACATTCATGTGGCCCATAAACAACCGGATCGACCTGCAACCGCTGGTAAATTAAAAAGATAAAAACCAGCACAACAAACCCTGCAATAAGGTATCCGCTCGATTGCCAGGACAAAATCATCTGAGCAACAATCGCAATACAACAGGTGATATAAATGCCGACAGTCCACCACTTGTTCTGTTTATTTTGCTGGGTTCGCTGCTCTTCTTTAATTTTATCTGAGAATTCGCGTTCCAGCAGTTCCTGCTTGGTATCATAAATTTCACCAGCCAGTTCATCGCAGCCGATAGCAGAAAGCAAACGCTCGACACTGTCGAGTACGCGATAGGTATCATCAAAATTAAGTTGCCTTTGATGTGCCCAGCGATTGCGGAACTCTCTTAATTCGCTCACCAGAGACCGTTCGTAATGTCCCAGGTGTTGACGAAACACAGCATTCCATTGATCCCAGACCACTGTCAATGTTGAATGGGCATCCCAGGTGAAATCGTCTGATTTTTGGTTGGGTGATTTTTCGCGTGGTCTGCGAAAACTTGCCTTGGCAGATCGCTTCCAGTCATCCCGAAAGACTGCCTGCAGCTTTCCTTCCGCGTAAGGGGCGAGTCCCTCTACCAATTTCTGGAGAGCTTCCTGCACGTAGTCTCGCTGTAAGACAACAGGTGCTTTTTTTTGTTTTTCGGCTTTCGAGGCAGACGAAGAAGCAGGCACCGTTTCTTTTGTGGCTTCAGGGGCTGATGTCATATTTTCTACCGCTTTAATGAGGCTTGTATCAACTTCTTGATGCGTCTGTGGACGTCCGTTAGTGTAATCAATTCTTATTAATAATGTCAGGTTAATATTTTGGATGCGGAGTAAATACTGAAATTCACCCCTGTTTATTTCGCAGCAGGTACTTGACCTCTGAAACGTCTCCCAATTCTATTTTCAACAGGGTTGAAACCTAACCCGGACAAGCCGAAATCAACCAGGAAAAAAGGCGTTTGAATAATGTAGGTCAGGCTTTCCAGTCTGACAAGTTCGATTTTCCTCGCAATCGTTTAACGGCAAGCAGCCGAATTTGCTCAGCAAGCCTAGTCAAAGAATTTGGGGGTGGAGATGGAACCGACCAACAGCCTGGGCATGAAATTCCGTCTCATTCCCCTGGGACAGTTTCTGATGGGCTCACCGGAATCAGAAGCTAAGCGTGATGCTAACGAACATCAACATCAGGTAACCATCACCAATCCGTACCTGCTGGGCGTTTTCCCGGTCACACAAGCGGAATGGACAAAAGTGATGGGGAACAATCCAAGTTATTTTCAGCAGTCATCTGGTTTCATGAAAATTTTCAACATCAAAAACATTACCATCGAAGAAAGAGAACGCTTTCCAGTGGAGCAGGTTAGCTGGGAAGATTGCCAGGAATTCCTGTCGAAGTTGAATAAGGATTATCCTTTGAACGGTTATCGTTACGATTTACCTACCGAAACAGAATGGGAGTATGCGTGTCGTGCAGGAACGACCACGCCTTACTGGTTTGGCAGCGAGCTGAACGGCAAGCAGGCGAATTATGCCGGCAATTATCCATACGGCACTTCCACCAAAGGACCGTATTTGAAACGCCCCAGCGAAGTGGGCAGTTACGCCGCCAACCCGTTTGGTCTATACGACACGCACGGCAACGTGTGGGAGTGGTGTGCGGACTGGTATGATGCCGATTATTACGAATTGAGTCCAGAGGAAGATCCCGCAGGTCCGACTGAGCCAACAGCCTTCCACGCAAAAATGGTCTCACACAGCTTTGGGTTCTCTGCTACAATGTCTTAACTGTTAGTATCTTATCAATGAAATACTGCGCAAAAGTGGTTGGATGTTTTCAGGCGAGCCGGGGGTGTTAACCCCTTGGTAACTCTGCTGTTACAGCTCGGCAACCAATTGGCACTTGTAAAGTTACCAGGGTCATAACGGGCTTGTTGATTTATTATTTCCGAAGTCGCGTTATTCGCTTTAAGTTAGCTTTGAACATGGTTTAATGTAACGAAACGTCTGAAAAGGCCTGTTTCAAAATAGTGAAAACATACTGAACACGACAT
>JAJRTM010000324.1 GCA_024278285.1 Planctomycetota bacterium | reverse complement strand
CCCTGAACTGCTCAAAGCATTAGCAAAAAAGTTTACAGATTCTGGTTACGATTCGCGTCAACTGATTCGTGAAATCTGCAATTCAAATACCTATCAGCGATCTACGAAACGAAATAAAACCAACGAAACAGACGAAACGAATTTTGCCCACCAGGCGATTCGTCGAATTAAAGCAGAATCGTTATTGGATATTATTTCACAAGTCACACATACCAAAGATAAATTTCGCGGATTGCCTCTTGGTTCAAGAGCGGTCCAGGTTTCTGATGGTGCCACCTCAAGTTACTTCTTAACAACGTTTGGCCGGGCAACCCGAGAAACGGTTTGTTCCTGCGAAGTGAAAATGGAACCTTCACTTTCACAAGCATTGCATTTGCTCAATGGTGATACCGTTAACGGGAAAATTAAAAGCGGCGGAGTGATTAAGGAATACGTAACAAAGAAAACGGCTCCGGATGAAGTGATTACAGACCTCTATATTATCTGTCTTTCACGAAAGCCGGTTGAAGGGGAACTTGTGAAACTTCGTCCCATGTTTAGCGATCCCAAAAATTTCACAAAAGCAAGCGAAGATGTTTTCTGGGCGTTACTAAACAGCCGGGAGTTTTTATTCAACCACTGATTTGTTTTTTGTGGAGGTGCGTCAATACGTACCACGAGGTGTCGTTTGCAGCATGATGAATTGGGTGCATTGTAATGTACCCAATGCTGCTGTTTTTGAAGTACAAGATAAATTCCTTCACTCTTTGGGGCTTGATTTCCAAAGAAACAAACTCCCCAGGAGTTCCTGCCATGATGACATGCCTGAGATTGCCTACGGTTGTTTTAGTTTCGCTGCTCAGTTTCTCTTCCTTGCAAGCTGAGGACAAAAAAACACCCGCCAAAAAAGAGACGCCGAAGATCACGTACGATGAACACATCCTTCCTCTTTTGAGGCAGCGATGTGGGTCGTGTCACAACGCGAATGATGCCAAAGGGGGACTCGTTCTTGATACCTTTATCGGTTTAATGCAGGGGGGTGGTTCGGGAGATTCTATTGAGCCGGGCGATTCAGATTCGTCTTATCTCTTTATGGTGATTAACCGTGAGAGCGAACCATACATGCCCCCCAAGCAACCAAAAATTCCTGAAAAAGAATTGGCTTTGATTAAGCAATGGATCAATTCAGGAGCATTGGAAAATAAAGGAAGCAAGTATGTCAAGAAAAAGAATGAATTAGCAAAAATAGAAATTTCAACCAAACGCCCTGCAGGGCCTCCCGTGCTTCCAGTAGGTGTTTCGCTCAAACCAGTGACCGTGACGCAAAAACCGAATAGCATTACTGCACTTGCCAGTAGCCCGTGGGCACCGCTGATGGCTGTTTCGGGATTCCAGCAAATTTTACTTTACAATACCCAGACAGGATTACTTTCAGGAGTGCTCCCCTTCCCGGAAGGGACACCGCAAATTTTGAAATTCAGCCGGAATGGTCAACTCCTGATGGCTGGTGGTGGACAGGGTGGAGCATCAGGAAGGGTTATTGTCTGGGATGTTAAAACCGGCAAACGTGTTGCAGAACTTGGTAACGATTACGATGCCGTCCTTGCAGCCGATATCAGTTCCGATCACGCCCTCGTTGTGATGTGTGGCCCCAAAAGAATGGTGCGAGTTTATTCCGTTCAATCCGGCGAATTATTATATGAACGAAAAAAGCACACCGACTGGGTCATGGCGGCGGAATTCTCTCCCGATGGAGTTTTACTGGCAACGGCGGATCGAAGTGCCGGGATGGTATTATGGGAAGCGATGACCGGCAACGAGTATCTTACTCTTAAGGGACACACCAAACCGATTACAGATATTTCCTGGCGTCCCGATTCGAACTCTGTCGCCAGTTGTAGCGATGATGGGACGATTCGATTATGGGAACTGAACGATGGTCGCGAAATCAAACGCTGGAACGCGCACGGCGGCGGTGTTTCTGCCATCGAATATACGCGAGATGCCCGAATTGTTTCTGTTGGTCGAGATCGTGTTGCTAAACTTTGGCAGGGAGATGGCAAGGCAATCAAATCGTACGGTGGACTGCCTGACCTTGGTCTTGAAGTTGCGTATGATTCCGACTTAAACCGCGTTATTGCAGGAGACTGGACCGGGCAGGTTCGCATCTGGGATGCGACTTCTGCAGCAACGTTGTTCACTCTTACGCCCAATCCCCCTGGCTTGAATGAGCAGCTTGTCGCGTTGGATATAAAACTGAAAGCGACACAGGCGTTAGTCATATCGACCACAAATAGGATCACTGCGACAAACAATGCAATCGCGGCTCGCAAAAAAGCATTTGAAGCAGCCAAAGCAAAACAGGTGGCATTAGAAGCAAGCTTGAAAAAAGCGGTTGCAGACAAAGCAACTGCTGATAAAAAAGTTAATGAACTGGTTCAAACTGCTGTTGGCTGTAAAAAGAATAACGATCAACTGAAAGTTCAACTCGGCACATTCAATAAAACACTTGCGACCGCGAATAAGACAGCAAAAGACCGTGGCAACGCATTGGCAAAACAAACAACTGCCAAAAAACAGGCCGATAAAATAATTGCTGAACTGAATAAGAAAGTTCAGGACTTGACCAAGAAAGGAGAGGCAGGGAAAGCGGAGTTGGCTAAAGTCACCCCGCAACTTCAACAGGCAAAAGCTGCCCTGGTAACAGTGACTGCCTCTGTTACAAAAGCGACAACCGAATCGGTTCAGGCAGTTAAAGCCGTGCAACTGGTTAAAGCACAGATCGCTGAGTTCACCAAAAAACGTGATTTGGCAAAACAACGGTACAATCAAATAATCGCTGCACAGAAAGTTGCCGCACAGCAAAGTAAAACTTCTGCTGCGCAAGTTAAATCGCTAACGGCTGGCATCGCCAACCAGAAAAAGCAGGTGGCCACAACACAAAAAGTGCTTCCGATAACAGCCGCAGAGAAAAAAGTCCTTGCCGATTCGGCTCAAATTCTCAAAGAAAACCAGCAACTCGTTACGACTCTGCAAGCCTATCGACAAGGGCTGCAAAAACAAATCGCAGGTTCAGCACAAGCTTCTGCGAAATGAAATTGCTTTAATCTCAGTTAAATACCAGCCTCATTGCTAAATGGAAGAAAATATGAAGAACCTGTTTTTTGGAATCGTTCTTTCACTGGGTCTCATTGCTGCGACTCCTGTTTATGCAGCAGAAAAAGTTCCTGCGGTATTGAATTTCAAAATGAAATCGCTGGATGGTAAAGATGTTTCTCTATCCAAGTATCAGGGAAAAGTGGTTCT
>JAJRTM010000323.1 GCA_024278285.1 Planctomycetota bacterium | reverse complement strand
TTTAACGGCAAGCCGAAGGCGACTGCGTAAATCGGTTTGTTTGATTGGAAGGTATTGAACCGCGAATAAACGTGAATTTTCGCGAATCAGTTTTTTAGTCAGACCGGGTAAAAAAACAAAAAGAGGTCACCAAAACATCGATATTTAACCCGTATGCCTCATTGATGTTATGTTCTCGCCTTGAAATAATTTGCGTAAGTGTCGTAAACTTTTAACGTTAGTAGCACAGATTTCCACGGATCAATTCTGCTGAAGATGCAAAGGCGATATCAGGGACAGAAGAAAAGAACTGAAAATGATCCTCTCTTCTTGTTACCTTTGCGAAAAATTTTAGTCAAGCAAATAGGCGAAACTTCAATAGGAAAAGAGGGATGGATTGGCAGCAAGAGGCAAAGAAAAAAGAGAATTTTCAACTTCACCTGGCATGAAAATGATTCTGTTGTGTGAATGACCTTTTTTTTGATCTGTGTTTGATCCGTGGCTCTTTTTTCTTTTAGCCACTAAAATGTGGGAAGAACCATAATTTCAAATCCCACATCAATTATTTCAATAAGGAAAACAAAAAATGAATTCGAACGACGAAAAATATACCGGATACGGATTAACTCGCGACATGCTCGCGACGCCAGAAATTGTCCGCAACTTCAATACGACACGTATGCAAAAGACAGCAGCCGAAGTTGCCAAGATTGGTAAACTCTTTCTAACCGGAGAAGGGTCGAGCCGAATTTTTCCTGCCAAAAATCTGATGCGAACCGCCCGCGAGCAAGGTCGCTCAATTACTCTGCATACCGAAGCTGGTCGGCAGGCACAAGATTATCAGATTGCAGACTGGGCCGTGTTTGCCCTTTCTAATTCAGGGCGAACTGCAGAAGTGATCGGCTTGTTCAAAAAACTGGCTGAAGAGGGCAACGAACACCGTTACAGCTTAACCGCGTTTGCAGAGTCGCGTTTGGAATCGCTGGCAAGCAAAGGATATGTTCTTGAATGCGGCGAAGAAGGTGCAGTCGCTGCGACGAAAAGTGTTGTTGAGCAGGCGTTGTTTTATTTGGCCTTGTTGGAAAACATGTATGGAGAATCGAACCTGGCAAGCCAGTTGGATGGTCTTGCCGATGCCATGCAAGCGGCATTGACCACTGAAATCGATTCGCAAATTGTTGCAGATATCGCAGGTGCAGGGACCATTTACTGGGCCGGTCGAAATGATGGCGTTGCAGAAGAGTTGACGTTGAAGACCAACGAAATTACTCGCAAGCACTCCGACTATCTCGAAGGAACCTACGCGGTCCACGGCATCGAAGAAGTGATGAGCAAGGACGATATCGTCTTGTGGATCGATCCTTACCGCGATTCGGAAGAGAAATTCCAAGAGGTTCTTGGCAAAGGTGTCGGCATGAAAATAATCGCGATTGCGGACCGCGACACGATTTTCCCCACCATCAAAATCCCCTCAGCAGGAAATTTAAGCACGTTTGTGCAAATGTGTGCCGGCTGGAACATTATGGTGGAAGTCGGAATTTTACTCGGCATCGATCTCGATAAACCTGAACGAGCCAGAAAAGTCGGCAACGAATTCGAAGGTTGAGGTTCGATCAAACAATAACTGTCGTATGTTACAAACTCAATTGTAAGGAGAGTAAAGTAAGCGGCAAGGCGATAGCCGTCGGTATTTCGCGTTGTCTGTAGTGATCATCACTGAAAAGATTGGATAACCCAGCGCAGCAGTGCCGCAACCAAACAGGAATTTGAACCACGAATAGAGACCAATTAACACGAATTTTCTTTTAGGCTTCATCTTAAAATGTAGGATGGCGTGCTTGCACCCATCAAATACGGTTTCCAGTTCGTTAGCCTCATGCCGGTGAATCAATGGCAACATAATAACAAATTTACTCTCTCATTTTTATTGAACGCAACTCGGCACGCGAAGATGGGTGCAAGCACGCCATCCTACTGTCACGTGCTTTATGTTCTTGAGGATTTGCGCAAGCGTCGTAAACTTTTAACGTTAATAGCTTAGTAATACGGTTTGATTCTTTTGATTTGTAATTGGGTTGCCCGGTCCGTATCATCCTGACCTGATGAAAATTCGCATTACCAATCTACATTTGCCTGTTGAAGAGCACGAAAGCACACTGCCGGGGGAGCTTGCGCATCATCTTGGTATTAATATCGACGAAATTCTCTCCTGGAAAATATTGCGAAAAAGTCTCGATGCCCGAAACCGTTATTCGTTGCAGTTTGTTTACTCTGTAACAGTTGAAGTTGCAGAAGAATCGGCAGCGAAAAAACTGACGGCGCTTGCCAATGTCAGCCTTTTCAATCCCGCTTTGTTTGAGAACCCAGCTCCCGGCTGTTCAGAATTAGAGCATCGCCCGGTGATTGTTGGTTCCGGTCCAGCCGGGCTGCTTGCCGGTTACTATCTGGCAAAAAAAGGATATGCTCCGCTTGTTCTCGAACGGGGCGAAGCGGTGAAGCAGCGAGTGGCAGCGGTTCGCGAATTTGATCGCGGTGGCGATTTCGACCGTGAAAACAATTATCTGTTCGGCGAAGGGGGAGCCGGTTGTTTCAGCGATGGAAAGCTGACATGCAGAATGACCGGTCCCGATGTCGATTGGACGCTTCAAGCCATTGTCGAATGCGGCGGCAAGGAATCGATT
>JAJRTM010000322.1 GCA_024278285.1 Planctomycetota bacterium | reverse complement strand
GTTCCAGGTATTTGTTTCGGATATCGAGATATTCTTTGGTTGCCCGTTGTTTTGGCTTCGACAATTTTGCCAACGCAGCCGGCGGGGGCGGATCGTTCCCGACAACCCCATGCTGATGCGGATACAGGCCGGTAATCATTGTTGCTAAAGAGGGTCTGCACAAACTGTCTGGAACATAGCCTCTTGTAAAAGTAAGCGATTCAGCAGCAAGGCGATCCAAATGCGGCGTTTTTATATGAGGATGCCCCATGAAACTGTAATCATCCCACGCCTGATCATCGGAAATGATCAAAACAACATTCGGAGGGGCAGCTTGAGCCTGAATAGGGGAAAGGATGATTATGCCGAGAAGAAAAAGTGAAAAGCATCGCATACGTGTATTAGCTCCCGTTGCTTTGAGAATGTTTATTCAGTGAAGTTTCGCCATCAAAAATACCCAAGCCGAAAAGTTTACCCAGTTTCGGCAACCGGTACGATGCGAACTACCACCCCATTATGGGGGACAGCTTACGGTAGTGTCAAACAGAACCGCAGATTCGATTGTAGAGACTTTTCACATTAAGCCGATAATCCGAGCAGGTTCCGCGCTGCGAAGTGCTGAATCTGATCGATCTATATGAATTGACATCACAGGAGTAACAGCATCGCCGTGTTCAGAACCCGCCAGCGAATAGGTAAATACCGCATCGAACGCAAGTTAGCCGAGGGTGGTTTTGCAACCGTTTATCAGGCTCTCGATACGATCGAGGGGATTCATGTCGCGATCAAAGCCCCTCATGCTGGGTATGTGACCAACCAGATTTTAAGTGATTTCCGCCGCGAAGTGAGAATGGTCGCCCGGCTCGACCACCCGAACATCCTCTCGCTCAAAGATGCCAGCTTTATTGATGGTCACTTTGTGATCGTTTATCCATTAGCCGAAAAAACATTGGCGGATCGGCTACGCAGCAGGATGTCAATCACGACTATTCTAAGTTTATGCGAACAAATGCTTGAGGCGGCTGCTTATGCTCATTCGCAAAAAATTATCCACTGCGATATCAAACCGGAAAACATGCTCCTTTTTGCGGGGCAAATTCTCAAGTTGACAGATTTCGGTATCGCAAAAATCGCCCAGAAATCTGTCCAGGGGGCAGGCACTGGAACTGTTGGTTACATGGCGCCGGAACAGGCGATGGGGAAACCATCGCTGCGGTCCGATGTTTTTTCGCTGGGGCTGATCATCTATCGCATGCTCAGTGGTCAATGGCCCGAATGGCCTTACGACTGGCCGGCTGCCGGAATTTTAAGAGTCCGTCGAAAAGTGACGCCCGAGTTTGTCGAATTTTTGCGGCGATCCATCGACCCAGTCCCCAAAGGACGTTACCGCGACGCGATGCACATGCTGAACGTTTTCCGCAAAGTCAAACAGGGAGTCGTCCGGCAAAAAAAACTGACACTCCCCGCAAACCGCATGATCCTGCAATACCGCGCTGCATAAACTGAGGCAATAGAATCACCTCAGACAATGTCTAATCTTGATTCCCGGGTTATTGCTAAGGATTGACCGAACAATAACTGTTACATCTATGTTCGTTTTTCGTAGGATGGCGTGCTTGCACCCATCTTCGCATGCCGGGTTGCGTTCCATAACAGAGAAGAGTTAGAACAGTGATGATCCGGCGATGGATTCACGAATATGGAGCCCGTATTTGATGGGTGCAAGCACGCCATCCTACGTCTCATAGAGACGACAGTAATTGTTTGACCGATGCTAACGTACTTTCGCGTGGTAACAGCGCAGCAGAATTCTGTCTGCTAAACTCTCGCTGCCTGGATCATTTTTTTGACGAAGTAACTCGTCTCTGCTTACAGATGCTCCGTTGCCGCAGTCAACACGGTCGCCGTGACTGAACACGGAAGTGCATGACTCGCCTGAGAAATCGCTACCTTCCGAAGCCTCACATCGTCCATCCATATCCCCACCCACGATTTTACGCTAGACTCATGGGAGGAACCGCCAGCAACGGCGGGCCCTATCATAATTGCTCACTTGTGGCTTTTTTCGTTCACATTTTCTACGACAAATCATCTACGTGATACCGAAAATTGAAATGACTCCCACCTTCAAAATGTCTTCAATAAAAATCACTGTCAGCGTTGTCTGCCTGGCGATACTGAATCTACTGTTTCCTTCCGCTGGCAATGCCCATCCGATTTCACTTTCGGATGCGTATGTTGAAGTGAAAGAGAATAAGCTGCTCATCAAACTGGAGGTATTTGTAGAAGACCTCTATTTGTTTCACGACTTGAAATTAAACAAAGAGATGATGCTGCCTCTTGCTGAAGTGAAACGTGGGGCGAAACTGCATGAAGCATTTTTGCAATCGCGATTCAAAATTCTTGATCAGCAAGGGGATCGCCTGCCTCTGAAATTCGTCAAACGGATTGATGATGACTTGCCAGATTTTGATATCCACATGGTTCATCTGATGTTCTTCAAGCTCGTCTATCAATACGAAGTTGATCTGAAACAGCAGCCGCAGTATTTGACATTCTTGCAGGAGTTCACTCACGAAAAAGTGATTCTCCCGGCTGAAGTTTTATTGAAAGTAAAACCGCTGCACGGGAAGAGGCAACAAAAAGTTCTGCTCCCCAATCAGCCTTGGACAGTCCGCCTGGATGCGGATGATGAAGATTCTGATCATGATAAATTAACGCCTCAGCAAAGGCTCGAAAAAGAACGGACACAAACGCTTGGCATCACCTCTTACGGCGAAACGTACGCCTTTTTGTATCTGGAACCGGAAGAAACCCGCCTGGAAATTTTGATTCCACTTGCCACTATTGCGGGATCACTCGATATGAAATTGAAGCCGGATGGCATTCTCGATCTGGAAGATCAACAAAAAATGAAGGAGCCGATCCGTAAGTTGCTGGAAGAGCAAGTCAGTCTATCGGTTGATGGAAATACGTTAACGCCAATTTTGGATCGTCTCGATTTTTTTGGTGTTGCATTTCGGGATTTCTCACAACGTGCAGAACCAAGAAAAATCAGCATCGCCAATGCCCGCCTTGGAATTATTCTGCGCTACCCCCGACCTGTCTTTGCGAAATCGGGACTATTAAAATGGAACCTGTTTAATCAATATCTGTATCAGGCAAACCTGGCGGTGATTGAAGGAGACGAAACAAAAAAAGAGACGCTGCGAAAAATTGAAAAGCAAAATGAATTCACGTGGCAGTTTCCTGAATTGCCGGATGATTCTATCGAGAAAAAAAAGAGAGAGAAGCGAGCAAAAATACTGGAGGTGCATTTTCAACCGGGTTCCTCGCCTTACGAGCAGAATAGGTTGTATGTGTATCCTTTGTACTTAATTCCATTTGTAATATTGCTTGTTTCATGGAGAACACAGAATCCGGATACCAACTTTTTCTCAGCGAAGACACTTTATAATGCCTTCATGTTTTTCTTATTTCTGGCACTGGTAAGTAATCTTGCAGCACTATTACATTCTGGTATTGATAAAAAAATATCCGAGACGCTTAAACCGCAAATTCAGGAAAATGAATTCCCACAAATTACAGAAACTCTTTTAACGGAAATCTACGCTGCATTTAACAAGCGGGATGAAAAGCAGGTCTTTTCTCGGCTGGAAGAAGTTGT
>JAJRTM010000321.1 GCA_024278285.1 Planctomycetota bacterium | reverse complement strand
GCAGGAATCGCCGCGATGCCCTTCTACAAAATCAAATGCACAAGGCAAATTTGGCTTGCCCAAAAGAGAGGAAGCGTACCGAATTCTTGTGACACACAAATCAGGTGTCGCTTCGATGTCGTACGATGATTTGATTCAATCCAAGGGACGGATCAACCTGCAACCGTGGGGACGTGTTGATGGATTATACACCGTCGATGGCAAGCCTCAGGCCAATCAGAAAATGACATTATCGATGACTGTAAAACCCTGGAATTTCTCCCGACATGCTGGTCGAGGCCGTGGTTGGGTGAATCTGGATTACTCTACAACTACCGACCAGGATGGAAAGTTTTCATTTGAACGCGTACCACCTTTCAGCGGGTCTGTTATGCTATCAGTTGCTTCAGGTAAAAGCAGTCATAGCGCGGCGGTTTGGTTCACCTGCCATGCTGGAAATACGACTCATCTTCGTATTGAGAGTGCTGGTAATAGACGCACTGTTACCGGTAAATTCCAGCTTTCTTCAGCCAACATTAAAGTTGACTGGTCTAAAGCTCGTATGATGACAGTTTATGACATTGAAACTGATATTATCCCCTCTGAAGTTCTCGAACAGGCACATGGTTCCGTCTCAAGGATTGGAGTATTTAAAAAATGGAAAGGTACACCCGCAGGACAGCATTACTTTACTGTAAGTAAATTAAAACAAACGCATTTTTCAGGGGAAATTAATCCTGATGGAACATTCACTATCCGCGGAGTTCCTGCAGGTAAATTTTTAGCGAAAGTCAGAATCTCCGAAGAGTCCACGTTATTGGGAGCATCGTTTATCATCGACTCATCCAGCAGGCTCCCTGTTAACGTCGGTGTATTACAACTTTCACCACTTCCGAGTAGTAATTACCTCACACTTGTGAAGAAAAATGATAAACCCGCGCCTTTCTTTGAATCTGTAGCTGCTGCCGATGAACCAGCAACAATTCCGTCATCAACGTTTGGTCCAGCACCAATTAACATAAGTAAATGGCCCGTTCCATTCGCCGCATTTTCCCCAGACAATAAGAGTCCCCGCCCTAAAAGTGTTCCTGTCCAGCAGGGAACTCCAATCAATCCATTCAAAAAAACTCTTCAACCGGATAAATTTAACCCCTTCGGAGCCAGGACGAAACCAGCATCCTGGGAGCTTTCACAGCGATACGATGAGAAGTGGCTGCGGACATGGTTTGCGACACACGATGCCCTTCCCGATCCGATCAGTGTGCCTGTCGTTCAGGGGGTTGTTTATGATCAAGATCACCGTGAAATTTCCGGAGCTTCAATAATTACCTACTCCCCGGCTGACGCGATCAAAATTGGTGCCATTGGAAAAGACTTTCGATATCCCGGCGATAATAAAACGACAGTATCGAAGTCTCAAGGCAAGTTCACTCTGGCACAAAGTGCAAACTCGTATCGCATTTTAGTGACTCACCAATCAGGAGTTTCTTTACTGACGCATGAAGAGTTACTCAAGAATAGAAACAGAGTGATTCTACTTCCTTGGGCAAAAATTGAAGGGGCGTTTATTCTTGGTTCTGAAGTTCAGGCTAATAAGAGGATCAAGATTACTATCGATACTTCCCCCTGGTCATTTTCCAATGTTTCACCAATTGACACCACCGCAAAGTCTGGGCAATTGCGATATGAATACTCAACAACGACTGATAAAAATGGGCATTTTACCTTTGAGAATGTCCTGCCATTAAACGGAATGATCTATGCTTTACATGACGACAAAATCAAAACAAATGGGATTCCTTTTTCATGCAAACCGGGCAAAACAACCACAGTAATGCTGGGCAAAGGAAGATCAGTTACAGGGCGGCTGCAATTACTCGAAGCTAAAACAAAAATGGATTGGACGAAAGCACAAATCTTTCTCACCCCTTATCTGCCACCTCCACCTTATCCCCAGATGATAATGCTTCTCGGAGATGAGGCTGAAATGGAGAAATGGTTACAAAAATGGATAAAGACCGAAGCTGGGCAAGCCTATAAAAAGAAAATGAAGCAATACCCTGACCTGACGACGATGAATTGCCACGGGAAAATCGATAGAGATGGATCCTTCATCGTCCACGGAGTAAACGCAGGTAGGTACATCGCGGTGCTTCAATCAACATCTGGTGAAACAAGATGCCAAACAATAATAACAATCGACACATCCACCGGCTCGCAAATGAATCTGGGCGTGTTGTACTTGGAACCGTTCAATAAAAAGAAAACGCCTAAGAAGCCCGAGGCAACTTGGGCAGAAACGCCGACACAGAAGAAAAGTAAGAAAGAGCAGCCGGAAAAGCAGCCCGTTCCAAAGAAAGACGCTCACAAACCGGCAGAACAAAAAAAAGGAAAAACGCCCACCAAAGAACCTGACGAGAAGAAAAAGCAAAAAGTTCTTGAGCCTGATTCCGCAACCAACATCTCAAAGAAACCAGCTTCAAAAGTTGTTGCAACGGTTAATGGAATTCCAATCACGGAGGAGGAAATATTTGAGCCTTACGGCAAGCAAATTGCTTTCATGAAAAGCCAGCTTCCTCACGCATTGTTTGAGGTTGCTCGACAGGATTTAATAAAACGGGAACTCCCCGGTTTGATTGAGTGGAAGCTTCTTACTTTTCATCTGAAGAAACTATTGACGCCGGAACAGCTTAGCCAGTTTTATGGAAAGCTGGCTGAGCCATTCAAGGAGCATGTTAAAAAACTCATAGATGAGGCAAAGGTAGCCAATGCACAGGAACTGGATGATAAATTAAAGGCTGAAGGAACATCCCTGGCACAACTTCGCAAAAGATATAACGAACAGCAAGGTGCCATACGATTTCTGGGTATGAAACTCAAGACTCCTCAGATAAGCCGGGATGATCTATTAAAATTCTATCAGGAGAACATCAAACGATATCATCATCCGGCAGAAGTAAAATGGCAACGAATTCGCGTTTCTTTCTCTAACGATAAAGAGAAAGCCGCTGCACATGAAAAAATCAAACAGGCGATGAAGGAATTAAAGCAGGGAAAAGAATTTGCAGAACTCGCCAGGAAATATTCTGATGGCCCAGTTGCAAAAGAAGGTGGCAAGTGGGGCTGGACGACCAATGAGAGCTTGGCAGACAAGAAACTTAACAAGCAGCTCTTTTCGTTGAAAGTTGGGGAGCTATCTGATGTGATTGAATCTGAGAACAATTTTCAAATTATCAAAGTGACGGAAAGTAAAAAAGCGGTGGTCATTCCTTTTGAAGAAAGAAAAGATGTCATTAAATCAGAATTGCTAACCAGATTACGTGAAGAAAAAAAGATACTGTTTCTGAACAATCTGTTTGATTCCGCCAAGATTGAAACTGTTTTTGATGACGACCCAGAATTGAAAAATGCGATGCGAAAGTTCGGCAT
>JAJRTM010000025.1 GCA_024278285.1 Planctomycetota bacterium | reverse complement strand
GTTGGCTGGAACAGCGTTGCAACCGCGGGCGAATTTCAGAATGATTGCCTTGATCTTCGCAGCACCGCAGCCAGGTACGAAGGAGGCACCTTCAACATGGTCGGGCTGGCAGGGTTTGGTGCGAGTTTGCAAACGCTTCTCGATGTTGGCATCGAAAATATTTCAAACTCTTTGCATGAAGTGATGCTCGAAACAGCAGAAGAATTAAGATCGATTGATGCGATCATTCACTCTTCACAAAACGAGCAGGAATGGTCCGGCATTCTCTCGTTTGATCTCCCCGGACAAGACGCGATCGCGGTCAAGCAACACGCAAAAAAACAAAACGTGATCCTCAACGCAAGAAACGGTCATGTAAGAATCAGCCCTCACGTTTACACAACCAGTCAGGATATCAAACAACTAATCGCCTTATTAAAGTGAGTATTGGTTAAACACTGCGCTTTAGGAGAAATTGTATTTCGGGGTGAGATTTTGTTTGTGAAAAGTTGGCTCATCCGCGATGATGGGGGGATTGAGTGGTCTTTGTATTGAGAAGCTGTTGCGAGAAATAACAGTATCGTGTGCCACGGCTCTGTGAGCCGTGATGCGTTAGAGTTACTGTTTTCGCAAAACAATAGCTTGGAATTCCGCTCGCACGGCTCACAGAGCCGTGGCACCCCACAGGGGATCATAAAACAAAGCGTAGCAGTATAACTGATAACAACTTAAGAAATTTACCAGGCCACCCTCAAACTATAGTCCCCTGAAGTGCAGTTTCAATAAGAACGAAGATGATTGAGCGATCTTTATCAGCAACGCCAAGTTACAGCCTGTTGAAATGAGTCAGGGCGATAACCATTCTTGCAAATGCTCGCTAACGAAATCGTTGTCATTGAGGTGAGGGTAGGCTTGGTAGATGCGGTCGATTTCTTCTTTTTGACCGGGGCTGAGTTGTTCATTGGGGTTCAGACACCAGGTTCCTTCGAGGAGTCCCTGCCTTCGTAATACTTCGTGAACGCCGGGAATGACGCCTTGGAAATTATGGGCGGCATCAAACAGAACAGCGTTGCAATCGGTCACTTCAATATTTCGGCTTAATAGTTCCGAACTGATCGGTTCCTGTTTTATTACTGCCTGATGACATTGCTTGAGTAACTCGACAGCGTTTGATGTCCAGACCGCCCAGTGCCCAAGCAACCCGCCAACGAATCGGCGTTCCACCACTTTTCCTTCGCAAACAAAGCGAAACGGCGTGAGCAAATCGACAACGATGTTATCGTCGTTGCCTGTGTACATCGCGATATCATCCCGTCCCGATTCTGCAACCGCTCGCATGACATCGATTGTTTGATACCGATTAAACGCAGCGATTTTAATCGCAACCACTTCCGGGATTTCCACAAATCGTTTCCAGAAATGGTAGGAAAGTTCTCGACCTCCACAAGCTGGTTGCAGATAAAATCCGATCAGCGGAATGACCTGGGCAACTTCGATGCAATGAGCAATCAACTCGTCTTCGCTTGCTTCTTTCAAGGCAGCAAGTGAAAGTAGCCCTGCATGATAACCAAGCTGGTGGAGAAGTTCGGCTTCTGAAACGGCTTGTTTCTGTTTTCCGGTAATGCCTCCAATGCGCAACAGTGGTTCGCTGCGAGTTTGGTCGGCTCGATCCATTTCTTCTTTGGCGATGGTCAGTACCGGTTCGAACAGTCCGATTTTGGGGTCTCGAATTTCAAACTGTGTCGTATGCACGGCAATCGCCAACCCGCCCGCACCGGCTGCAATATAATAGCGACTTAACGCCCGCTGCCTGGCTTCATCCAACTTGCGATTTTCATTTAAAGCAAGCGGATGAGCCGGGATGACCGTGCCACGGTTCAACACTTTGCGAACCGTGGCGGTCAGTAATGTTTCAGTCATTACCAATTCTTTTCATCGTTGGGGAAAGCGACTTTCGAGCGAGCGTACTGAGGTTAATTAAGGTAGCAGTGAATTCCGAAGAGTCGTCACACTCTTCTCCTAAAAGAGCATTACAGGCATCGATCACGTCTTCTGCCTGTTCATCTTCGATGAGTTCTTCCGCGAAGTCCAGAAAATCGGCTTTGGCATCCAAGTCATTTTCGAGGATCCACTGACGCCCAATAAGAACAAGTTCCTCTTCCTCTTCTTCCGATTCGGGCAAGGGGATCATTTTTTCGGTCACTTGTTGCACTTTGACCCCCAGCTTTTTTGTCAGAAAACCTTCGATATAACGAAGATAGCTTTGCGAACGAGGGCTCGGGGATCGCATCGTTTCAAGCGAACCAAGAACCGTCCGCAACACACCAATGCGTTGTTCTAAAGGGGGTTTCCAATTTTCCTCGAAATACAATTCCCAGTTCCGTTGAATGCTTAACATTATCAGGTCGAGTCCTTGAGAATCTTCATCGACTGTAATGACGCCTGAAGGATCGAGTGCAGGCAAATTGCCGGCTCGCATTTGTTTGATCAACGTTTGAAGGGCAGTCGCGACTGTCTGATCAAGCAACTTTCGATCTGTCATGACATAAGATTCATAGATGCCAACTTCTGCCTTCATGAGCATCGGAATCAACTCATCTTTTTTGTACTTTTTCCCGGTGTAAGCCAATGAAGAAGATTTCGGTAAAGACTTATTCCTTTTTGCCAGTTTCGCTTTTCGTTTTTGTTCCCGTGTTCGTCGATCCTTCGCCATTTCCTTATCTCCTTTAATAAACAAGCCATTCGTTCTTACCGCATCGATTTTATCCGCAACATTTCGTATTTGTCGAGTCTGTTATCCTCAATTTTATGACAATACAACAGGAAACATTCTTACTGAGATCGCTATTTGCCTACTTCGGTATCGCTTGAGCAATACCTGTCGTATCTACGAAAATCGTACACCGATGTAACAGTTATTGTTCGGGCAATGCTCACCTTCTGTACTCAATGTTCCCCAAAAGCAACACGGTTTCGCATTTTACTCAAACTCTATAACCCGTTTAAGGAAGCAGAAGTTGAGCGAATACGATATTCAAGCGGTGAACATTGTGTTGATTCCTGTTTTTTCTGGTATGCTGCAATTCTGTCTGATTATGTGTAAGAAATTTACGCGACCATACGTTATCAATAGAAGAAAGAATGTTCGAGAAAGGAACAAACAATGGCTGATGAAGCAAAGACTCCCGAAGCAGGCGCACCCGAGGCTGCTGAACAACAACAGCAGCAGCAAATCCGAGTAGAAATTGATGATTCTGGCGTTGAAGCAATCTATGCGAACATGTGCAGAGTCTCCAGCACTCCGGAAGAAGTCATTCTCGATTTGGCGTTGAATCCGAATCCGGTTGGAACTCCTCCTGAAAAGATTCGTATTTCACAACGAGTAATTTTGAATCATTTCACCGCCAAGCGACTTGTTTCGCTACTCGCTTCTGCTGTCCAACGACACGAAGCAACCTTCGGCGTTTTGGAAACAGATGTGAGAAAACGAGTGAAGACACAACCTGAAAATTAACTTTTCTGATTGGGTAGCCCATCCGCTTTTAGCGGTTGGGTTGCGTCGCAACAAGATGCTCGCGCCATGTGGCTTCCTTTTTTTATTGGAAGTGCCAATGTTATCGAGCACACATGGCGCGAGCCTCTTGTGCCTGCCGACACCCATCCGCTTTTAGTGGTCGGGCTACCCTAGTATTTGCTGGGTCACGACCCAGCCTACGCTCCTGTTAAGAGATCTAACCGTTCGTTGCAGTACCATGCAAAATATCGTGGAAACGCAAGAAGCAATAGAGCAAGATG
>JAJRTM010000320.1 GCA_024278285.1 Planctomycetota bacterium | reverse complement strand
TTTGTCTTTGGAGGTATCAATAATCGGTCCGCACAGCGGCTCCTACATTTCAGCCACAACAATTTGCAGAGAGTGATTTTGCATAAGCTTCAACAGTTATTCGTAACCCGTCTCGAAAACTGACGCCTGGTACATAGCCAATGTCTTGCTTGGTGACTGAAATATCTGCCCAGGAATGTAGAACATCGCCAGCTCGTGGCGGTGCAATTTCTGGATCGTAAGGAAGTTCAAGAATCTCACAGATTTGCTTTAACATTTCTGCAACGCTGACACGCTCGGCTGTTGCAACATTGTAAACATTGCCCGAAGCAACAGGTGATTTCGCAGCCAGAAGGTTCGCCTGCACGACATTTCCAACGTAAACAAAATCTCGAGATTGCTCGCCATCTCCAAAAAAGATCGGTCGTCTGCCTTCCAGTAACGCGGTGACAAAAATCGGTATCACCGCTGAATAAGGGCTTTTCGGATCCTGTCTCGGGCCGAACACGTTGAAGTATCGCAAACGGACTGTTTCTAAATCGTAACAATGCGAAAAAGATTCGCAGTATAATTCACCAGCCAGCTTTGAAGCCGCATAAGGCGAAAGTGTTTGTGGCACATGATTTTCCAGTTTCGGCATCTCGGGACGGTCACCATACGCACTGCTCGAAGCGGCATAAACAACCCGGCGGACACCCAACTTGCGAGCCGCATCCAGAACATTCAGTGTACCGGTTGCACAAACATCATGCACTTCCGCAGGCTTTTCGATACTCAATGGGACCGAGGCCAAGGCTGCCTGATGAAAGACAATTTCCGTTCCTGCTACCGCTTTGGCAACTGCTTCGGGATCGCGTATATCTCCTTGATGAAATTCAAATTCCCCTGCAAGATGAGAAAGATTCTCTCTGTGTCCGGTCGAAAGGTTATCCAGCACTCGCACCTGCTCACCATTTTTGATCAGCTGGGTTACAATATGCGAGCCAATAAAACCAGCTCCCCCTGTCACAAGATATTTTGCCATCGAGTTACTTTCCCGCTTTGAATCTGTTTCTCTACCTTTATTGAACCATAAATTTCAGACTTTCCGAAGAATAATTATCCGATTTAGTTTAAGTGAACCTCTATTTATTCAAAAGGAGCACTTATTCAAAAGGAGCACAGACATTCCTGTCTGTCTCGTAAGAGCATGCTCTGTTGTAGGCAGACAAGAATGTCTATCCTTCGTTCAGTAGGAGATTTTTGAATAAATAGAGGTTACCTTAAATCAGAACGGAAATCGGGCAGTCTGTATTTCAATCTAGCTTCAGAATGCTCATGGTGCAGAGAGAAAGTTCCTCGGAAAGGGGAGAATATACAACAACCGGCGCGGCAACACGTTTTGCAACCTCAACCAGTTGGAATAATCGATAAAATCACCAGACCTGTTACAGATATCCTCAATATATTAGAGTACGAAAATCGCCTCCCGGAAATCAAAGAGTATTTCTCAATCTGCATCTTTGGTAACATACTGGTCAGTTTATCGAAGAACTGAACAGCTTTGGCATCCCGTAACCCGGCGTAGCCGGAACCAAAAACTTATGATGAGGGTAGCCCAACCACTTCAGTGGTTGGGTGCCGCCAGGCACAAGATGCTCGCGCCATGTGCGTTCATTATCATTGATAAGAGGTAACTATTCAGCTTTGGCGTAGGGTCCGCTATTGCGGACCACGATGGAAGGTGGATCCCCCTACTTCGTGCGGTGGTCCGCAATAGCGGACCCTACCAACACCCTAAATTCCGATAGAAACTAAACATCGCTGAATAGTTACGATAAGAGCATAATTATAATAGAAATAATACACTGCACATGGTTTATCACAACCTACCTGAGATGATGAATAAAGATGCCATTCGGGAACATCAGTGGAGAAATTTGAAACGACTGCTGAGTGAGATCGATGGGAAAAACCCTTTCTGGACAAAAAGATTCCAGCAACACAATCTCTCTGTAGATCGTCTTTCCTGCTGGGAAGATTTTCGCCAGATCGAACCGGTCACCAAGCAGGAACTGGTTGCTGATCAGAACGAACATCCGCCGTATGGCACAAATTTAACTTACCCGCTGATTCATTATTCGCGTTTACATCAAACCTCGGGCACGACCGGGCGACCGATGCGCTGGCTCGATACGCCTGCCAGTTGGCGGTGGATTAAAAAGTGCTGGGCGCAAATCTTTCGAATTGCGGGACTTACCAAACAGGACCGCCTCTGTTTCCCTTTTTCGTTTGGCCCTTTTATCGGCTTCTGGGCAGGGTTTGAAGGAGCGTTGCAGTTCGATAATTTGAGTATTGCGGCCGGCGGGATGAGTAGTTAAGTTCGGTTACAGGTCATTCTGGAGCATCAGGTCACTTTCATCTGCTGCACGCCAACTTACGCACTTCGTCTGGCGGAAATCGCTCAGCGAGAAGGCATCAATTTGGTCAATTCAAATGTTCGCGCACTTCTGGTGGCAGGTGAACCGGGAGGAAGTATTCCTGCTATTCGCCAGCGAATTGAAAAAGCGTGGGGAGCCAGAGTTTTCGATCATTGGGGCATGACAGACATCGGCTCTCTGGGGATTGAATCGGTCGAAGATCCTGCAAGTTTGCTTGTTCTTGAAACCGAGTGTATTGCGGAAATTGTCGATTCAAAAACATTCGAACCGGTAAACCCCGGCGAACGGGGGGAGCTTTTGATCACAAATCTTGGGCGCCACGGCATGCCGGTAATTCGTTATCGCACCGGAGATATTGTCCAGGCAGCAACGACACCAAACAGTTGCGGACGTCATTTGTTACGACTTGAAGGCGGAATTCTGGGGCGAGTCGACGATATGTTTACCATTCGAGGCAACAACGTTTTCCCTTCCAGCGTCGAAGCGGTTTTACGTGAATTCACTGAAGTCGCTGAATTCCGTATGACCGTTCGCGAAAAGAAGGCGATGCAGCACATGATCATTGAAATTGAACCAACGAGTGAAATTCAAGCAGCCGGTTTGATGCCGGGATTACTATTGCGAGTT
>JAJRTM010000319.1 GCA_024278285.1 Planctomycetota bacterium | reverse complement strand
TAACCGTATCAATCCGCGAGTGATCAAACGAAAAATGTCCCGCTGGAACAAATGCCGCCCCGAACACAGAAAGCGTCCCCCATTGAAGAAAACCTTTGCACAGACAGTAGTTATGAATAATTGAACGGTATTGCGTTTAACCTGACACCACCCAAACGAATCTTTGCTTTTTGTGAAATGCACTTATACATCAATCGGACTTCAGTTCGAACAACAAATCATTTCAAGGGGCCAGCCCTTTGTCTGTGAGGTGAATCGTCAATAACAAAATCGTCAGCACAAGTGACAAGAGCCATGACCGGCTCGACTTGCCTGGCAAGGAATTTTTTGAAAAGGAAAATGTACCATGACTGTATCTCATGCGTTCTGGCAAGACGAAGCAGGGTTTATTGTCTCTGCTGAACTCGTGCTCGTTGCGACAATTTCAGTACTCGGCTTGGTTGTCGGACTTTCTGAAGTCTCGTGGGGAATTAACGAAGAACTGGAAGATGTCGGTTCCGCTTTTGGATCGATGAACCAAAGTTTTTCTTACCGTGGCGCGTATGGACATAAAGGGATCATGGCTGGTAGTTACTTCAGCGACGAAGTAGACTACTGCGATGGTCAATGGGATTTAGCTTGCGATAGTGTGCCACAACCGGAAAGTAGTAATCTGAACAATAATAACCGGTAGTGTAAAGCAAGCAATGAGTGAGTGATCGCTTACTCATGAATGAGCGTGAATGATTGAAGCAGGATGGTTGACCTTGTCGGTTCCAACCATCCTGTTTATTTTTGCGCATCACAAATCGTTTGCTGCATCAATAAAATCATTTCCACCGCCTGGATTTTTTGGGCAATCTGTTCTTCCTCAGAGCCTCGCCTGCATCTGCTGCAATAATCGACAAAAGCAAACGGATCCCATGATTTTCTTAAAGCAAAGTCTTCCGAAATGAATTGCGCATATCGAAGTAGTTTTGCAAACACGGGTGAATGCTCCACATGCCTGAACCAGTATTTGGAGTTCGAATCGTCCGGTTCCCGTCGGTGCATGATCGCGTGCCAATAGTCAGCCGCCTGATTTCTTCCCAGGTGCTGGGCATCTTGCGAGTACCCATGAGAAACTTCTAACGCATCGTACCATTGGTACAGCCCGGCTCGCAGTGCGGTGAAATCGGGAGAGGATCGATCATAACTGGCAGGCAACAATTGCTCCAGATTTTGAATCAACGGATCGATCTGCTTCAATCTTGGATGCTGATCCGACGGAACCAATGCGGGCAGGTCTACCGAACTATCAGACCAGTCGATTTTCTGACAGCTTTCTTTTGTTGATTCCTCCCAGTTCAATTTCGCAATCAATTCATTCAGTGAATCGCTTTCATGTAATTCAGATCGCAAAACTTGGGCAGGTGCAAGAACAGCCCCGGCTTTCCATAATTCAATCCACAGCGAAGCCATCGTTCCACCCAATGCAAGCACGATAAAGTCTGCAAATGAATCGGACACTTTCGGCAGCCAGGCGGTTGAGCCGTTTTCCTGAATCACTTTGAGAGATTGAGCAATTGGAATCTGATTCGTTTCTGTTATCTGCTCCGTCAACAAAAACCACTCCGCTGAAGATTGATTGACGATTTGTGAAATCACATGCAGATCTTCAAACGGTTCAATAGAATCACATTGACAAACCCGTTCGTTCGAGCAAACAGAATCGGCACAACTCGTAGCAATTATGTGGAGCCTTGACATAAAATCCTTCTATTAAGTTCTTATCAATGAAGTGCTGCGTAATAGTAGTAGCATATTTTATGAATCGTAGGTTAGACTTGCCAGTCCGATTAATGTGGTTTCCATCAGTTTTTGCATCGCTCAAACAACCACTTTCGTTATTTCGATGCTCTGTTTTGATCGACTTGACCCACGAAAGAAAAGAAAAATTGTTTAACGGCAAGCCGGAGGCGACTGCGTAAACCGGTTTGCTTTTGGGGAAGGTGTCGAACCGCGAATAAACGTGAATTTTCGCGAATCAGCTCTTTAGTCAGACCGGGTAGCTCAGACAATCCCGTTCAGGGTTGTCTGAGTTGCGTAGCAACCCGAGGAATTATTTTTCAGGCCTCGCTGATTTTCTGATCATCAAGCCGCTCGCTGAAATCCTCGGGTGCCTGACGGCACTCAGACAACCTTGAACAGATTGTCTGAGCTACCCGGTGAATAGATATTTGAGATTCTAGTCGGATTTGTTGCCGTTGCAGTGATCGCAGAGTTACTTCTGCAAAAGTTTTTCCATCGAAAAATTCATTCTCGAATAAAAGAAGGATCTCGTTACTAAAATCGCCTTTCTCAAACTAGACTTTGCAGGACTACATCGTGACAATTACCCAATAGTCTGTTCTTCAGGTTCATTCCTAACCCGGCATAGCCGGAACCAAACAAGTTTCAGGCGAGCCGGGTCAGTGATGACCCTGGTAACTATCGAGTACAGATTGGCTACCAGAAACGTGACAGTACAGCTACCAGGGGGTTAACACTGGACTGGTAAATAACCCGGAAGATGGGAGAGTTGAAGGGGGTTTGTATTGAGCAACTGTTGCGAGAAATAACGGTTTCGTGTGCCACGGCTCTGTGAGCCGTGCTGCGTTAGAGATCGAATTATCCCAAAACAAAGCTTGAATTTCAGTTCGCACGGCTCACAGAGCCGTGGCACCCAACAGGGAATCATAAAACAAAGCGTAACAGTACAACTGACACAACTGACAACAGCTTAAGAAATTTACCAGGCCAGGTTAACACCCCCGGCTCGCCTGGAAATATCCTGCCACATTTCGCAGCATTTCATTGATAAGCTACTAAAGAATCAGGAACTCCAGTGATGGCAAAAGAACACGAATTTGATGGACCCTGGTGGCAATATCCGCCGCTTCGAAATGCGATTGCTGCAGCCGTGATTGCGCTGATTGCTTTTGCTCTGGAGAGACTGAATCTTGTTGATAAGAATGTGATCGTTTATCAATATTGGTTTGCGATTATTTTGGGAGGTTACACCTGGGCGTGGGAAGGGATCGAAGATCTCATCCAAAAAAAAGAGATCAGTATTTCGATGCTGATGATCGGTGCGACAACCGGAGCGAGTTATCTGGGGATGTGGGACGAAGCGGCTGCGCTGGTTGTTCTGTATGGCATTGCAGAAGGGATTGAAGAATATACGTTTAATCGAACACGAAATGCGATTCGTTCGCTGCTTGATCTTGCCCCGCGCGAAGCTCGCCTGCTTCGCGATGGGAAGCAGCAGGTTGTTCCTGCAGAAACGCTGCAAATTGGTGACGAATTTATCGTTTTGCCCGGCGAGGCGATTCCTTCGGATGGAGAAATTATCGAGGGAAAAACAACGATTGATGAATCGCCGGTAACAGGCGAATCTGTTCCAGTCGATAAACAAACGGGCGATAAGGTATTTGCAGCAACGGTGAACGGGCAGGCAACGTTGACGATCCGCGCAACAACGCTTTATGCGGACAACACGTTATCGCGAATTATCGACTTGATCGAAAATGCACAGGATCAGAAGGGGCATGCTCAGGAATGGATGGAGCGTTTCGGACGCCGATACAGTCCGACAGTTTTGTCCATCGCTGCCTTGCTGGTGATTCTGCCGATGTTGTTTCAGCTTGATTTCGATTTCTGGACAGAGAAAGCAGTTGTCCTGTTAGTCGCAGCGGCTCCGTGTGCGCTCATTATTTCGCTGCCAATTGCGATGTCTGCGGGGATTTCCGGGGCGGGCAAACGAGGGATTCTGATTAAAGGAGGCGCTCATTTGGAACACCTCGGGGTTATCAAAACAATTGCTTTCGATAAAACGGGAACCTTAACACACGGCAAGCCAGCGGTGACTGATGTCAAAGTTTTTGCGGGGAGTAAAGAAGAGATGATCAGCCTGGCAGCCGGGATCGAAAAGTTCTCTGCTCATCCGCTCGCTTCGGCAATCGTCCGATATGCAGAAGAACAGAAAGTTGCAATCTCGCAGGCGAGTAACACCAAAGCTCTGCCTGGTTCCGGCACTCAGGGAGATGTCGATGGGAAAACCTGGCATCTGGGAAGTCCGACTCTTTTTCGAGAATTCGGTTTGAACCTCGAAGAGTTGAAGGACTCCATTTATGAATTGCAAAATCAGGGAAAAACCGTTGTTCTGCTCGGTGACGAGAAACAGATTCTGGGATTGATTGCGATGCAGGATATCTTACGAGAGAACGCCTCACAGGTCATTCAACGACTGCATGAAATGGATATCCGCACGGTGATGTTAACCGGCGACAATCAACATACGGCCCAACGGGTCGCTGAGCAATTAGGCATTGATGAAGTGCATGCGAATTTGAAACCGGATGAGAAAGTCGTCGAGATTGAAAAGTTGATGAAAGCCGGCCCCACTTTAATGGTCGGAGACGGCATCAACGATGCCCCTGCGTTGGCGCTGGCAACATGTGGTGTCGCGATGGGAGCAGCCGGGACAGATGCAGCCATCGAAGCGGCTGATATTGCGTTGATGGCAGATGACTTGGGCAAATTGGAAGAAGCGATGCAGATCGGACGAAAAGCAAGG
>JAJRTM010000318.1 GCA_024278285.1 Planctomycetota bacterium | reverse complement strand
TGCGCGTTTTCAGCAATCCCCGGCGGTCCATGCGCTCCTTCGGGCTTGGCGATCTTTGGTCAAGATGCTGGCCCACGCTCATCGTCTGAATGCTTAAAACGAGGCGGTCCAAGCGCTACAGTCGCACTCAATTTGAGCCTTCAAACCGGTGCCAGCAAGATAGCGGACATACCTCGTTCAGCGATCCCAACCGGGATGCCTTCTGCGCGCGCAGAATTCAAAAACCATTTCTGTCATCATTCCTTTTCATTATTGCTTCGTTGTACCTGGTGCAAATTCAATACCTCTCATGCCGGCGTTGGCGGTGTCAGTTTTCTTTTCTGAAGCACCTTTGCACCAAGTCCATAGTAGAACTTCGATCCATCAATCCACATACGATGCAGAATCACTGCAAGCTTCCTGGCAACAGCAACAATGGCGTTCATCATGCTGGTGCGTTGTGCCAGACGCAGTCCCCAAGCCTTCAATGCTGACCAGCTTTTGACGCGCAGCAACATGCTTGCAGCGGCTTCACAAAGTGCCGTTCTCACCTCCCTGTCACCCTGTTTGGTGATGCGCGGGTCCTTGTCGATGGTGCCGGACTGCCAGCGTTTTGGTGTCAGACCAAAATGAGCGCCAACCGTTCGAGACCGGGCAAAGCGACGCGGGTCATCAACGCCCGCCTTGAATGACAATGCGGCAATGGGACCAACGCCCGGCACTGTCATGAACCGGCGACAAAGCGGATCGTTGCGCACAATGCCAACAACGAGGTTATGCAGGCCTCAACCAGGATCATCGGAAAGCTAATCTCGTCAAGTTCGCCATGCAGCCAACCGGCAATCGAAGAGGCCTCCAGGCCAACCCGGACAATCCTGTTGGCGTAGGGTTCAAGGGCTGAGCTGACAGCATCGGGATCGGTCACAGCTATGGTTTCGTGAACGGTTTTACCGCGTGCATCAAGCACACAGATATGGGTGGGTGGAGATTTAGATTGGTGAGGGCAAGATAAAAGAGATGGTGCCGGGGGATGGCAAAGCCATTGGAATTGTTCAATTCATTTGGTGCCACCAACGACCAAGTGGCACCACCCCAATCCCAAACGCCCGCAATCATTGGTAACTTTTGACACCATCTTGGCATCCAGCACAACCACCCCAATCTCTATATTAATCAACAATAACTGGGAGACAGGGAAATGCCCTCAGATGAGTTCCAACCCAAGCTCGGTCGTATTCGATCAGTGTCTGGGCGCAAGAACCAGAAGTACCTCAACCGTGTTATTCGGGATATCAGGCGTACCGCGCAGCCAAGATCAAGAAGAGATAGATCAGCATTTTCTGGCAGCCGGTCAGGACGAGGATATTCTGCAGCAGCTTCACAGCGTGTTCGCAGTTTTCAGCCTGGGAGACGACGCGTCGTGGTGAAAGCAAGGTTCACAAGAATTAAGAATGGCTATCTCAGCGCGGCTCGTGCACATCTTCGATACATCCAGCGTGATGGTGTCACACGAGAGGGGGAGCCTGGCCTGCTTTACGGGCAGGATAATGACCGCGTAGATGGCAAAGCCTTTTTGGAAGGCGCTGAGGATGATAGGCATCAATTTCGTTTTATCGTGGCACCGGAAGACGGTGCACAGATGGAAGATCTCAAGCCGTTCATCCGTGATCTGATGCAGCAGGCAGAAAGTGACATGAGTACGAAACTGGAATGGGTAGCGGTTGATCATTTCAACACCGGTCATCCGCATACGCATATCGTTGTCCGTGGCAAAGATGACAAAAGCGAGGATCTGATTATCGCCCGTGATTATCTTTCTCACGGATTGCGCGAGCGAGCCTGTGACCTCGTTACTTTAGAACTTGGCCCAGAAACCAAACATGAGCTTGATCACAAGATTGAACGGGAAGTGCGATCAGAGCGATTCACTCGAATTGATCGGTCACTGCTTGGAGATGCTGAGCAAGGAATTTTGACCGTCTTATCATCACCGCATCAAAATCAACAATGGCAAAGCCATCGCATGGGTCGTTTGCGTAAACTGGAAAGCATGGGGTTGGCCAAGGAACTAAAAGCGGGTGTGTGGAAGCTCGAAGAGCGAACCGAGCAGGTATTACGACAACTTGGGCAACGGGGCGATATCATGAAGACTATGCAAACGGTTTTGAAGAAAGCGGGCATTGATCGCGGTGCATCAGATTATTCTGTTTTTGACTCGGGCCAGCCGGGCAAGAAGGTTACCGGCAAGCTTGTGGCATTGGGATTATCAGATGAATTCAATGATCGCCATTATGCTGTGGTCTATGGCGTGGATGGCAAATTGCATTATGCCGAGATTGGACGTCTCAGCAAAATCGATCCGCCGAGCAAGGACATGGTTGTTACTTTGAAGGGACAGAGTGAAAATCGGAAGCGACAGTCACGACAGGCATTTGCCAGAGTGTTTATTGAATCCCATGTGCCACTCCAAAAACTTGCCAGTGCGGATGGAGCAACCTGGCTGGACAGAAAGCTATTGTCAAAAGAACAGCTCGAGTTTCGTAACAAGGGTTTTGGTACTGAGGCGAACCGAGCACTACGATTGAGGCAGCAATGGCTTGTCCGAGCAGAGCTGATGACAGAGCAAGACGGCAAGCTGATTGTCCCGCGAAAGCTGCTTGAAACATTGCAACGAAGGGAGTTGAGCCGAGTTGGGCAGAAACTACAGAAACAACTTGGATTAAGCTACCAGCCGGAAACTACTGGCGAACGATTGAAGGGTCAGCTCCGCAAAACCATTAAGTTGGCATCCGGGCGGTTTGCCATCATGCAGAAGGGAAAGGAATTTTCGCTTGTGCCGTGGCAAAGCAAGATTTTGCAAAAGCAAGGTAAAGGGCTAGCATTTGGAAAAACTAGAACGATTTCGAGATGACTGGAAAATCCTTAAGTTAGACATTGAATTACAATGCTGAACGGCAATGTTGGGTGTAAGAGTGTAGAAGTTCAGACCTGATCTGACAGTTACCTGTTTTTCCGGTGGCATATGCCAGCAGAAGTTCAGTTTATGAACTTCTACAAATTATGCGATGGTACATTCGAAACGCAGCATACCATCTTCGTCAACGATATTAGTGGTAGTAAAACCACGGCTTTTTAGCAGGGAGATACTCTTCGCATTATCGGGTTCAACAAATGCCGTTAGTAAAGATAATTTCGTTGCTATAATCTGCATAAACTCGCGTAGTAAATTGCTCCCGAATCCTTTTCCCTGCTCGGTGGGTTTAATAGCAAATGCAATACATCCTTCACCATCATCCGAGCGATCCATTTGCAAATATCCAACAACTTGACCGTTTTCGTGCGTCAGAGTATAAGCTTCAACGTCTTTTTTTGTTGTGACATATGATATCCAATTATCGTCTGGAAAAGACAATCTGGACGCAATATTTTCCTCCGAAAACCATTTTCGTAGTTCAAACACGTCATCATGTTTCAATTTGCGAAGAGTCATTGTTTGCTCTCATTATCAGCAATAAATCGATAGTTTGCGAACGCTTGATGCACAAACTTCGCGCGGTTCTCAATGGCAAATAGCCATCGTTGAAGGTCAAATAATTGCATCAGGTAGATGTAATCCTCGCCTAGAGAAGTGTTGTCAAATTTGGAGAGAATTTTAAATCCATCAAGAAATTTTACCATAGCAACTCTGTCTAGAAACCCAGAATTAATTAAACTGGTCGGTGAATCCACGAGAAACTCCCGGCATATTTTATCGATGTTGGTTTTTAGCAACAACAAAGCAAGGTCATTATATATTGTTTTGTGGCGCTTTTGGGAAATGCTTACAGGGATAATCTCAGAATACACTGCGCGCAGAATAGCTTTGGCACAAGCATAATGGTTGGTTGGATCAATTGCGCCTTCATCGATAAATAACTCAGGTGGAATTGAAAACGCAAGCTCGATCATGCTCTTGTCGAGATATGGAAAAACCATCTCAACAGGCATATGTGCAAACAAATCTGTATATGAGGCGCGTGGAAAAAGCATGTCGAACCGATTGAGTTGCGAATATGTGCTTATCTGGTCCCGCCTCTGTCTTACAGAGGCATTTGAATTCGTTTTACGATGTTCACAGGCCTGCTTGCCATGCGCTCCCAACAAACTTGCCAAACGGTGCATTTTCCCATTTTTCTTTTTGCGCTGATTTTGAAACATCGCCTCCAAAGCATGGGGACTACGTAAAATCGCTGCTGCCAATACCAATATCATATGCTTGTACACTGAGCTGGCAGGGGCATTCGCACGCAGGTTTTTGAATGCCCTCAAAAATTCGCCACATTGAGCAAATCGATCAAAAAGAATCGGGCTTCCGTCGAAATGATAATCGGCACCTTCTCCCGAAAAATGAAAACGAGCCCCAATACTTAGGCCGTATCGCTGAAAAGTGTCTATTGAGCTTGAGCTTGCAACCGCTCCAGGCCCAAGAAATGGTATGGTGTCAAATTCACTCTCCGTGGCGGCACCAGCTTCAACGGTCAGGCCTTCTAATTTGTAAAGATTTTG
>JAJRTM010000317.1 GCA_024278285.1 Planctomycetota bacterium | reverse complement strand
GTGCTTCGTGTGGTGATCCTCCGTTTTGATGACGGCGGCTGGGCTCCTTACTTTTGCACCGATCCATCGGCGAGTGTTCCAGAGATTCTTGAAGCGGTAGCCGCCCGCTGGGCGATTGAAGAACAGTTTCATGATGTGAAAGAAGTTTGGGGAGCGGGGCAACAACAGGTTCGCAATGTCTGGTCGAACATCGGCTGTTGGAACTTGAACGGCTGGCTGTACACGCTGGTCGAATTGATCTGCTGGGACGTCGAAAAATCAGAGCTGACCGACCGCGGCCATCGCCCCTGGGACAATCCGAATCGCCGCCCGTCTCATGCGGACCGAAAACGCTTTATCACCCGAGAAATGCTGCACCAACAATTTATCGCCCCTCTGCCCAACACTCCAGAAACCCAAAATATCCGCACCCTCTTTGACACCCTCATCACTCTCAATCTATAATCCCCTAAAGTGCAGAGATTCAGGGAACCTCTATTAATTCAAAAAGCAGTTTGAAGGGAGAGTAAACATTCTGGCCTACCTAGTGCGTCTTCAAGTCTTAGAGTTGGGGTTGGCTTGAATTGATTTTTGTGGGATACTTCCAGAAACCCTGGTAACAAGGAGGTCCCCATGATCAAGAAGTATATTGTACGCCTTTGTGACGAAGAACGCCAACTCTGCACTGAAATCGTCAGAAAATTTAAAGGCACCTCACAAAAAGTTCGTCGCGCACAGATTTTATTGAAAGCGGATGCCGATGATCCAGCCTGGACCGGTGTGAAAATTGCTGATGCGTTTGGCTGTCGGATACAAACCACTGAAAATTTACGCAAACGTCTCGTGACGGATGGTTTTGAAATTGCTCTGAATGGAAAGAAACGCCCCACCTCGCCGACAGAGCCGATTCTCGATTCTCGATGGTCGAGGGGAAGCGAAGTTGATTGCGATGAGGCTGGGGGAACCGCAGGCCGTGTAATCGTTCACGGGCTAAAAATTGGTCTTTTCGGATTTTGGGAAATTTGCGATCATTTGTAAATGAGCCGATCACCGTTTCCACTTCCTGATTCACAGATGCAAGCCTTGCCGGTGGAGTTGCGAGGTGTTCTCAAATCGGTGATTTATTTTTATGACGCCCAAATGACTGAGCTTTGGCAGGAAATCCTGGGTGAAGATTTTTCTGGTCTGATTATTACGGATCGTTACGTTGGTTACGATTGGGATCCGATCCAACAACGGCAACTTTGCTGGGCGCATTTAATTCGTGCCCTCTAAAATTAAAACCGTAAGTCGATGGCTGAGTCGAAACATGAAGCCAGCCGCTTGGTCGGTGAATCTCTATTGGCTTCTTCAAAAGTCATCTTTGAAAATTGGAATCGTTTCAAAGAGGGAAGAATGAAACATTCGACGTTGCAACACAAATCGAAGGTTTGGGAGCGTGAAGTGGATGCAGTTCTTGAAAAGGGCAACAACGATGTGGGCGGCACGTGTCGTCATATTTGGAGGCGATCCGAGGCGTTGCCTCAGTGAGGCACCTGAGAATACTGTGGACATTCATCAGGCGGGAAAATATCGAGCCAACGAACAACAGAGCCGAGCGGGCATTGCGTCCTGCAATCATCAAACGGAATCTAAGTTTCGGTGTCGATAGCGAATCGGGCCGCCAGTTTCTGGAACGCATGCTGAGCATTATCGCGACCAGCGAACAGCAAAATATCGATACCTACGCCTACCTGCAATCAACTCTCACCGCCCAACTCACAGGCAAACCAACCCCAATGTGCACCCAAGAAGGATATGCCATGTGCATCACGTTTTAATTGTACTTCCAGTCAGGATGGAATCGGTATGACGGCACCGTCTTTTTGACTCGCTAAGGAATGGTCCTTAATGCGTTACCAGTCAATTCATTCAGCCTATCGGCAGTGTTTTTCTCAAGGTAGAACAGTATGGATGCCTGAGCGTTGTCCTTCAGGTAGAATCGCTTTCCATCCCGTTCAATGTCCTCCATTATTGAGCTAATCGTTTCAGGATCGGCCCAGTCATTGTCAACGGGGATTGTATAGTGGCGTTTATTACCGTCAATTGTATATTTTAACCACGCTGTACCGTTCTCGAGATCTATAAAATCTTCGAGATCAGTAATCAGATTGGGAGTACCAGCAACGCGGCACATATTCTCCACAATTGTCACATACGAACCAGTTCCTTCGACACATTCCAAGTCGAAATTCCAAACTATGTCGCAAACATTACGTCCCCACGGTTCGCGTTCAACTTCCGATCCAAACATGAACAATATTGTGTCGAACGGTTCATTTTCATACTCTTCGCGTTCCCACGAATAGAGAAGATCAGAAACGGAAACGTCTTCATTGAGTACCAAACCGAGTTGAGCCAACGTATTAAGTTGTTGTTCAAGCGTAATCAATGTTGGTTCTTCGGTTGGAGGATCAAGCGGGGCGGGATAGCAGCCCGCCAAAATGGAAAAAGCGAGAATCCAGGGGATGAAACTATTCATCTTGTCAACTTGTGGTATATCATTATCGATGTTATTGGTTCCGTGTAAATCGCCTGCACATTGATTAATTCTCTGTTTGCATCGGCGGGGGCGGGAGTTTGAAGAAGCTGTTTCTGCCTGTCTTGTATTTAGCTTTGGCTTGTTGACGATAAGCCGACGGCGAGGGGAGCATTTCGACACGGCGTTTCTTTGGGCGTGGTTGAACAGAATGATCTTGATGCAATTCTCTTGATGGATCATCTTGCACGATCGTTTCTTTTTTTGATTGCTCGCCGTAAGTATCGCGGCTCGCCTGGTGCTGCGAATTGTTCCATTCCCCCGACAATGCGGTAAATAACAACTGAGCAGTGGCCGTTTCTTGTGCTTGCGAATAAGCGGGTAGTTCGATGTGAACTTGCTCTGGTTGTCCGCTGCGATACTGCCTGTTTTTCTTTTGTGAAGTAATGCGAAACAGACCTGGAACAGACAAGATCGCATCCATTGATTCCTGCTCAGAGGAAAACTTGATCTGTCCATACTCACCTTTTCCGCGGCTGATGTAAACAATTCGTGAAGGAGCAGCAGCTTTTATTTTTCGTTGCATCTCCCGCTGTTTCTGAAGCGTGCCGGGAGTTTGTTGAGCAAAGTATTTTCCGGAGACGCCGTTTGTTACTTGTTGATTGGCAATCAGCATCACAAGACTTTGTTCGCGACTGCGGGAAACATCGCTGAACCATTCTCTGCGAATGTTCGCAAAAATTGTTGAAAGCAGCAATGTATCGCGACTGATCGATTGATCAACAACACAGACGGTCGTTTGCTTTCCAGAACCAAGTCTGAATTCTCGCCAGGATTCCATCATGCCGGGGATATCCTGCGTTCCCTGTTTTTGTACCTCGGATGGATGATGATGGTCGGATTCTATGGCAAGATCAGGAATTCCCGAAGTCGAGGCAATCGATTCGACTTGCCTGCTCATCTCTTTTCGAACTTCATTCGTCGCAAGCCCTGGTTCATCCCACAATGACATCGAACGTTTTTTTAGTTTCGATATTTTACTGGTCGATTTGTCGATGTCCGCAACTTCTTTTATCGCTGGTGGTTGACCAGATGCTTGGGAGTCTTGCGATTCAATCCAGTTCGTCAAACCTGCGGGAATTCCATCGAGATCAGAATCTCCTGCCTGAGTCATTGAAATCGGCTCGGGTGTTCCTTGTTGCGACATTGAAACCGTATCCGCATTAAATGCAGGGGCTTGCGCGATCTGTTCCCAGTTGGAAAAAGGTTCCACACTGACACTTGTTGTATCAACCGACTCGGCACTTCGTTGTTGCGAGTAGAGGTAGCCAAAGGTAACCAGAATAGCTAATGCCAAAGTATGTCTGAAATATTTCATGAGATTCCTGTGGCCAATAAAGCGGCGTGAAGAGGGAGATTGTGGTTTGTTTTTTCGCTTCGGCTTAACCGATTTTGAGCGTGATGCGGTTTTTTGTTCGTTAAGCGGGGACGGCTGATTTTCTGATTCAGCTTCAGACGCCGTGATCGATTCAGTTGGAATTGCATCGTCTGGAATAGCAGGCGTAACGTCTTGTTCAAACGGAACGGGGGCAGCAGTGACTGCTGGTTCAGAACGGTTGGAATCGTGCTGAATCAGATGCAGCCGACGACGATGTCGGTCTGAAAAATTTGCCATGATGCTTTGCCTCTATGCGCATCGATTTAATTAAGTTCCACTCCAGCAGAACTTGTTTATGTAGGTTAGGCTTTCCAGCCTGACAAAAGTGGTATCCAAGTTAGTAGGTCAGACTGTGCCTGACATTGATCGTGTTTGGCTTCTCTACTACTGACTTTACTGATTTGATTTTCAGTTCGTCAGGCACAGCCTGACCTACGGCTAATCGAGTGCGATTCAACGCAACCTACGAAAATTTAATTTTCTACACCCAATCGGTAGCTGACTTCTTCAAATGTTTCACTATATTCAACGGTTGAAGAATGAACGTGTTCGGCTTCGGTGATGAACTTAATTTCGTCTCTGCAATCGAG
>JAJRTM010000316.1 GCA_024278285.1 Planctomycetota bacterium | reverse complement strand
TGTGATTCCAAAGTGGCAGCCGAGTTCCAGAAAAAGGGGGATTGGTGCGAAGAGCATGACCGCCCGAAATCACAATGCTTCAAATGTGATCCAGAATTACAGGGAAAATTCGCTTCCCTGTTCGAAGCAAAATTCGGCGAAAAACCACCTGCGATGGAAGATGAGTAAGTGTTGATAAACTGAAATGGCAGCGATACTTCAATCCCTGTGCTTTCCTGTTATCAGGAGAGCATCAGGGATTTTTTGTGATAAAAGGGTAGAGCTACTGTATTGACTTTATTCAACTTAGTTCAGCCAAACCCCGGTAGCCAGTAGCGGCGTTTCACACTGCATGTTGATGGATTTGTATTCGTTTCAGTTTGTTATACTTCACACGGTTACGATTGACTCATTTAGCGGCAAGTCGAAAGTGACATTCGAGCTTGATTATCCAGCCCGCGTACGCAGTCGCCTTCGGCTTGCCGTTAAACAATTGTGCCATTCTTGACCGCGAGTAGTATAAGTAACAGCATATTCAGGAGATTAGCATGAGAATTCTTGATCAAGGAGTTTTGAACTGCGGTGAGCCGGGAAGTCGTCGGGCAATCTCGTCGTTTCCTTCCGTGACGCCACTTGCAGATGGCTCTTTGCTCGCCACTTACCGCGTGGGCAGTACAAAGGACTCGGACGATGAGACAATCGAGTTGCGGCGTTCTGATGATAGTGGGCGAAACTGGAGCGATCCTACCTGCCCATTCGAGTCGACGATTGATGGTGTGCGTGGGTCGCTTAAACTTGTTTACATTACCGAACTGGGCGACGAACACTTACTGGCCGCCGCGATGTGGGTGGATCGTCAGACCTATCCGGGGAAGCCTTTATTCAATGACGAAACCGAAGGCTGCCTGCCGATGAAGATCCTTGTTGCGGATTCGTATGACGGGGGAACAAGCTGGTCGCGCTGGCGCGTGGTGCCACTTCCCGACGACATCGGTCCACCGAGCTTAACGAACCCCGTGCTTTGTTTAGCAAGCGGACATTTGGCAATCAGTATCGAGACCAATAAAAACTACGAAGATTCAGAACAGTGGTTTCAACGCGTGGTGTATGTTTACTCCACAGATGGCGGGCAATCGTGGAACGCCCCTGTCACAACTTGTCAGGATCGAACAGCCCGAATCTATAACTGGGATCAACGGGCTGGCGTTTGCCCGGATGGTCGGTTAGTGACCTTTACCTGGACATACGACAGCGAAACAAACAGGTATCTCAATATCCAGCGGCGTATCAGCAGCGATGAGGGTGCCACATGGTCGCAGCCGGAAGACCTTGGCTTCACCGATCAAGCATCGCACCCGGCGATTCTGCCCGATGGCCGGGTCGTCCTGGCCTGGGTTGACCGCTTCCATACGCAGTCGATCCGAGCACGTTTGGCGGCGACAGTTGATGCTCCGTTTTTTCCTGAATCTGAAATTGTGCTCTATCAGTTCGATGCAACATCGCCGACGACAGCAGTCGCCGAGGGAGGCACCGGCGAACTGTTGGCTGAAATGGCGAGCTGGAACTTTGGGCTTCCGTTCGCTGAAGCGATTCCGGGTGGCGATGTGCTGGTTGTCTATTATGAAGGTGATACAGCAATGATGCGTGTCTGTTGGACCCGTCTGGGGTGGTAATCGGTCACAGCAACCCTCGCAGAATATCCCCATAACCTCGCTACGTTTAATAGGAATGTAGGCCAGTGCCTGACGACATGAATGCCTGATTTCTTTGTCGTCGTAACATATTCCTGTCATTTTGGTTATGTCATTTTAGATTGAATTCAACAGTATAAACTCAGCCTGACCTACAACTTTATTCAACCTAACTCAGATAAACTGGAACCAAAATTTTATGAAGAGTGTAGTTCCCCCTGAAAGAGTTCGGTTTATAGTTGTCTATTTTTGCAGTGACTTGGAAGAAATTCGATCTGACCAGAGCATCAAACCGTCGATACAGGCTATTCCTACTCTTTCAAAACGAAATCGCTAACTCGTATTCGAGGCACTGAGCCGTACAAACTCTCGTGTATTGGTGTTATTAAAAGCAATCAAACAGTCGCGTATTCCAGCACAGCCAGATGAGTTGAAACCGCTGCTCGAACACAAATCTGAGAGCGTGCGAATAAAAGCTACAGAGATATTGAATCAGGAGAATTTACCTACTGACTACCAGTCGGTCCAATATATTGCCTGGCGATAACCACATTATCGAAGAAAACCGTGTTGGTTTTCTTCTTTGTCCATCGATCCGTAACATAAGTTTCCAGCGTGAGTGCATTTGCCCAAAGCGTTGGACTGGTTCTCCAATTGATGCCTTGCCAATGCCCGCGTAATTCTCCATTAATCCAGTACGCCTGCTCGCCATCATCTTTCGAGGGAGTATTGTGCTTAAGCATGAACTCTGCACAAATCCATTTTCCTTTATTGATATTCGGTTGTAATTCCGGCCGAAAAGCATTTCCCCAATAACGTCCATCGTTACTTTTCTTCATGGAATGCCAATAGCTGTAGAAATTCCATCGGCCTGGTGCAGGAAATTTCCCCCAGTTGCCCCACGGTTCAAGTGCTGTTGAAAATCTTTCATTTCCAACGGGACGATTACCCGCCCCACCAAACCCGCTCCAACGCTCTGCACCTTGCAATGATTTATTAGCTCTTAATGTGCAGAAATGATGCACGTAGTCACATTCAGAATCGAACTTTGTATAAAAGCGAATAAAAATTCGATCCGCCGGTTTGAACCATTTCGTCAGACCGCCTCCGGTGTTAACCCCCAGCGTCGCTTTGACTTGAAGGAACTTTTTTCCAACCGGAGCGTGCGATGATGATGAATCATCATTAATCAACGACAACACTTTGTTATCGTGATTACGCATATCATCCCAAGAAACTCCCAACTTCCCTTTTTCAAAATTATCTGAAAAGATAACATCGCGGTGATCGCTAATGTTTTCATCTGCCACAAATGCAACAGCAAGACCATTGCCTTCAGGAAGATCACTTTTCAAAACCAACATCGAATTCCCTGGAGGTTCTGCACCGATGCTGTCTCGGAAATCAATCATCAGCAGAAATGCGAATAACAGCGTGGTGGTGATCTTTCGTTTGTTTTTCAGCATTGATTTTATCCTGAAAATGGTTAAAGCTGAGTAAGGTCACGTTGTCTCTTGTAGATTTGTATTTAGTTCATGGGCCTGAAGGTAGACTTCGGAAGCAGATACCCCTTGAGTGGTCCGTATGGGTAAAAAAAGACATGTCCATCTCCCGTGGTTAAGAGATGGGAAGAGGCGATTCGTTGTTCCCATTTTTCAGATAACATTCAAAGACCGATCACACATAAAGAGTAAACTCCTGATTTATTGTAGTCCAAAAAGGAACAAAAATCCTAGTGCTGATTAAACCGTCAGTTGTTTTTTTACAAAACCATATCTGTTTTATCGAAACGAACGTGCTTTGTCAGCCATCTTACAGAACTGAAACGGCAGAATCACGATGATGGAGAAATAGTGTGTGCAAACTGATGGATCAGAGTTACAATTTCTCCAATTAAACAAGGAAAGTGAAAGCATGCGACAATTTCGTGTACAGGTTTATCAAGTTATTCTTTCGGCTTTAGGTGTCGTGGGAATGTTTTTCGTTTTTTTGACGCCTGGACAAGTCCGGGCAGATCGTTTTGTCGGACAGCGTTGGGCAGCGGGGCAGCAGGTTAGTATCGATCAGGTTCGTCACGACAATTTCGATGCCCTGCTCAAGAAATATGTTGATGCCAATGGGTATGTCAAATACAAAGCCTGGCATGCTTCGCGGGCAGATCGCGATGCACTGCAAAACTATTTGAAGCAACTCAGCCGGGCTAATCCTCGATTGGCAGCTAGCCGGGAAGCGAAATTTGCTTTTTGGATTAACGCTTATAACGCGGTTACGCTGGAAGGAATTTTGCAAGTTTACCCAACAACCAGCATCCGCAATCATACCGCGAAAGTGGTCGGCTATAACATTTGGAAACAACTGAAACTGCCCGTTGGTGATCGCCAGTATTCATTGGAAGATATCGAACATAAAGTATTGCGAAAGATGAACGAGCCGCGTATCCATTTTGCAATTGTCTGTGCGTCCGTCGGTTGCCCACGTTTGCGAAATGAAGCGTATGTTGCAGGGCGCATTGAAAGTCAACTGGCAGATAACGCGCGAGATTTCTTTTCGCGATCACAAAATCTTCAAGTTGATGCACAGCGAAGAACATTGCATTTAAGTGCAATCACCAGTTGGTTTGCCACAGATTTCGGTTCCACAAAAGTTCAGCAACTTGGTTACCTTAGCAAATACATGCCTGCGCAAGCTCAGCAGTTAGCTCGCGATCCGAATGTTAAAGTTAAATATTTGAAATATAATTGGAATTTGAATGACCGTTCAGGCCGATAAGAATTCAGTTAGCATTGATCAAACAATAACTATCCGGTTTACGGAAAACGCCCTTGAATTGAATCACTAAAAAAAATGAAACCGTTTGGATGGCTCAGACGCATCGCGTCTGAGTTGCTCCGCAACAAGAAGCCGAGAATGTGGTTTCCTACGAAGGAAGATCATGAAACGGAAAAAAACGGAAGCATTTATTGTCCAGGCAGAGTGTCTGATAAGACTTCTTGTGACTGCGTCACCCAGACGCGATGCGTCTGGGCCATCCAAAAATACGACAGTAATTGTTTGGTTGATGCTTAATCTTTACCGGTTGAGCAATATCCCTTTGCCAATTTTTCAAACGATTCGATCTGCTCCTTTTTCCAGCTTTCGGTTTCGCCCAGGACTTGCATTAAGAGTGATGCAACTTGCGGGGCGGATTCGATCGCGGCTTTTGCGTCCAGAAATAAGGCGCGGGTGCGGCGGGCCAGAACATCTTCGACTGTTCTGGCCATTTCGTGCCGGGCTGCCCAAACTACTTGCGAGGCAAGATAAGGCAGACGAGGATGCAATTGTTTTCCCAGCGAAGGATCTTTATTCGACAACAAACGTAGATCGTCCAGATCGCTGCCATAAACTTTCAGGAACTCATCTTCAGTGGAAATACTTTTATCTTTTTCCATGACTGGGGCACCATGCAGAGGTAACGTTGCGGTGCGTGATGCGTGAGCTTTCAAATCGCCGACTTTTCCGCCAGATTGATCAGTTGTTCTCCCATGTGTCGGTAGGTTGTCCATTTTCCGCCAATGATACTGATCAGCCCACTAGGAGAAGTTCGGATATCATGCTCTCGTGAAAGAGAGGCTGTCGATTGCCCGGAAGAATCAGTACGAACCAACGGGCGCAACCCCGAAAATTGAGTGAGAATGTCCTTTTCAGTTGGTTTTTTCGTCAGATACTTTCCTGCATATTCTAAAAGATACTCTACTTCTTCCTGGAGTGGACGTGGTTCGATATCGACTTTTTTGACTGGAAGATCTGTCGTGCCAAACAGAAGATGATTATGCCAGGGAATCGCAAACAGAACGCGACCGTCTTTCGTTTCAGGGATCATCATCGCCGCATCACCAGGCAGAAACGAACGATCTAACACAATGTGCGAACCTTGACTGGGAACAACAACCGGGTGCGAATGCTGTGAGGCGTTTTCATCAGTTTGCTCATCCAGATTCATAATATCATCAGCAAAAACGCCGGTTGCATTAACGATGACACGCCCTTTCAACGAAATCTCTCGCCCCGATTCTTTATCGAGAACAACAACGCCAATCAGTTTACCTTTCTGATGAATCATCGATGTGACCGGCGTATAATTCAGTACGACACCTTGATGATCGCAGATTGTTTGAGCCAGGCTGATTGATAAACGCGTATCATCGAATTGGCCATCAGCATACAGAACGCCTCCCCGCAAGTTTTCGGTGTTCAATGTGGGAAGTCTTTCCGCCGTCTGTTTTCGCGAAAGTAATTTCGCACCCGGAAATTCTGTTTTGCCTGCCAAAAAATCGTACGTTTTCAAACCAGCGTAATAAAACCAGCTACCGCCAGTTGTGTAGGATGGAATCACAAATCGAAGCGGATGGACGATGTGCGGGGCGTTATGCAGCAGTCTCTCACGTTCTCGCAACGATTGGCGGACCATGCCAATTTGTCCCTGTCGCAGGTAACGGACTCCGCCGTGAACCAGTTTTGTCGAACGACTGGAGGTTCCTTTTGCAAAATCGTGAGCTTCAAGAAGCACCGTGCGATGCCCGCGCGTGGTCGCTTCTAAGGCGGCTCCCAATCCGGTTGCTCCGCCACCAATAATAATGACATCCCAGATTTCATCGGGAGATTCAATCGCAGCGATCATTTCCTGACGTTGCATACAATTTTCCTGAGAACTTATTGTTTGTAAAGGACGCCAAATTGCATCATTGGGTTTATCGGCAACT
>JAJRTM010000315.1 GCA_024278285.1 Planctomycetota bacterium | reverse complement strand
ATTTATTAAACAAAATGTCGTGTTCAGTATGTTTTCACTATTTTAAAACAGGCCTTTTCAGACGTTTCGTTACATTAAACCATGTTCAAAGCTAACTTAAAGCGAATAACGCGACTTCGGAAATAATAAATCAACAAGCCCGTTAACCCCCTGGTATCTGTGCTGTTACAGATCGGCAACCAATTGGCACGCGAAAGTTACCCAGGTCATCACTGACCCGGCTCGCCTGTAACTTGTTTGGTTCCGGTTTTTTTCTCGTTCCCAAGCAGGAGCTTGGGAACGAGGAGAACCCGGCGCAGTCCAACTAAGCATTGGGCAAACAATTACTGCCGGTTTTTATTTATTCTTTTTGCGTCGCTTTTCGATTAACCGCTGAAGCAACCCGTCGATAGCAGCCGGGGCGAGTTGTTGGGGGAGGTCTGCCATCTTGCTGGCATCGACTTGCGGTTCCTGTAACGTTCCTCGGATATGGACGATAATATCCTGTTGTTTAAGTAGCCCGAGCAACGGCTTATCGTTTGCTTTGACGAAATCGAGTGGGATTGTAATGCTGTTGTCGAGTGTTTGATCCAATCCGACAGAGCCGCTCGAAACGATTTTTACTTGTCCAACCTGGAAGAGAAGTTGATCGTGATAAATACGCTGCTGCTTTAATGTGAAATGAACATCTTGCCTGGGGAGTTCGATCCACTTGCTGCCCGGTTTCAGAAACTGAGGCGACTGGCGTGATGGTTTGAGTAACGAACGGATTCCCATCACCGGGGCGGTCGCTTTTAAGATGGCAGGACCAGGGCCAAGTTTGCAGGAAAGGATTTTGAGTGTCCCTTGTAGTTCTTGTGGCTGGCTGGAAATCAGATCGATGACTGCTCCCTTTGTTTCCAGCGAAAACTCTCCCTGTAAATCGGTCGCATTGGCGAATACGGGGGAGACGTACTGTAGCCATTTTCGGGTCATCGATTCGCTGAATTCAACATCTTTCAGTACTGGTCCTGGCTCGACTTTCAGTAGCTTTTGACCATTCCTTAAATCGAGAACTGATTTTGCCAGGAACTGACCTCGCGGGCCAATTGGGATTTTGATCGGTACGATGCGTAATTGCTCTTCTTCGTATTTTGCCCAAAGTTCTCCACGTTTTGAAATCACGCCGTACGCTTCAATGGTGTCCCAGCTCCATTTTGAAACGGCTGAGAGAGGAGGTTGCTCTGCGACTGCCTGCAGGTTACCTGATTCATCTTCGACAGGTTTCTTCTTCACAGGAACTGCCCCGCGAATGGCAAACTCTTTGGGAGTAAGGCGTTTAATTTTCACTGTTTGTTGCAGTTCAGGCATCGCGATCAAAAGCAAAGGCATGATGTCTCCGGTGCCTGCCCCTTTCAAATCGAATGCGGGAGTTGTTGCATATTGCTGAACGGTTCCTTCCATTTCGATCTGAAACGGCTTGCTGTCCAACTTGCATTGCTGTAACGAAAGCTGTTGGGCTGTCCCATCAATCACACCTTTTGATTGAAACAGCACTGTTCCCAAATCGACAGGTTTGGGAACAGGATTTTTTCTAGCGGCCACTTTTCGGAAGGGGTCTTTTTCTTCGGCAGGAGCAGCGGAAAGTTGTACGGGATCGATTCTGCATTGAGCAAATTCCAGTGAGAGATCGAATTTCCCAGGCACGTTCGGCAATGTGTTATCGATAGAAAAGTTACTCGTCAGTTTTTCTGAACGAAGTTGGCTCTCTGAAAAAAGTTCTGTTGATTGTAAATCAATTTTAGTGGCGACAACTTTTCCATTCAGTTCAAGTTTAAGACCAGTTTTCAAATTTCCGGTCCACTTGCTCTTGAAGTTGGCGTCAGTCGATTCGGCTGCGACATGAAGCCCGGGAGCCATTTGTTTGAGCCAAGGTTGGATCAATTCCAGCGGAGTATTTTCAAGTTTTCCATTCACTTCGCCCGCAACGGCTTTGTTATTTTCGAGTGCCAATTGAAAATCAGCTTCTATTCTTCCCGCGGGGAGTTCCGATTTCGTTTCGAGAATCAGTATCGTTTCGCCCTGCATGTTTCCCTTGACCAGTTGCGGGGATTTTTCGAGCATCATCTGAATATTGCGAGATTCAACCGTCCGTTTTGAGACCAGATCTTTGACGGTTACTCGTCCATCAATCACCTTGATTCGCATCGGCTCTGCATTGTGTTGAAACTCGGGCCAGGTGAATTCCTCTTCTGAACCTTGCTGCGAAAAGAGTCGCTGCCAGTTAGAACCGTATTTATCGACAACAAGAATAATTTCCGGTTTGGTAATTTCCAGCACCAACGGTTGGTCATCGGGCCAAAACATGCGCCAAAGTGGTGTGGAGATTTTGGCAGAACCGATTGTCGCAACGGTGACTCCTTCTTGATCAAGCATTGTCAAAGAAGAAATTTCGACCGGCTTCCACCAGGCCAGTTTCGTTGATTCAATCTCGATTTGCCCCGAAAAGTCTTTCATCAGGGACATTGTCAAATATTGACGAATCGAGGTGTTGGAAAGAATTTGAGGGAGAAACAGCCCGGTCACAATAATCGCAAAGAATAGCAGCATGAAAAAACGACGGAACAGCCGTTTCTTTTTACGGGGCGTTTTTTCCGGCTCAGCCGTTTTTTTCGATTCTGGAACAACGTTTACTTTAGCCACAGTCTTCATCTCCTGGTCGGTAAATGTGAATTCATTCCATTTTCCGGTAGTTCGCCTAGGAAAGCAAGGCGAGTTTTTCAGATTATCGAGCAAGCGGGACTCATAGGCTGAGCCAAGAACCGGGTTAAGGATCGCTCGAACAATAACTGTCGCATCTTCCGTTTGCATTTCACTCGGTTGTGTCTAACAGATTCTGCACGAAGACAGTTAATTCGTTTAACGGCAAGGCGACTGCGTCAACAGGTATGTTTTACTCAAGGGGTCAAAAATCGTAGCTGTCTATTGTGTAGAAATTGGTAGTGCGTAGATTTGGGGGATCTGTTATTTTTCTTTGATGGGAACTGAATCGCGGGATAATCTTGAAATTGATGTGATGGCCAGCCTGAGCAAGGTTGAATTGTTGGCGGTGAT
>JAJRTM010000314.1 GCA_024278285.1 Planctomycetota bacterium | reverse complement strand
GATCGAACAGAAAAATCAACCAGAGCAGGATCAAAACGGAGTAGAAAACCCTGAAGATGAAAAGAATAACAAGAAGCAAGCTGGCGAAGAGAATTCGGAAGGTTCTGAGCAATCGATGAAAGATTCAGCACAGGATGGCAAGTCTCCTGAAAAAAGCGAAACGCCCGGCGAGAATTCCGAGCAGAAAAAAGAAGGGGAGACCAATCAATCCGGCGATCAACAGAATAAGACAAAAAGCCCCGGCGATGATCAGAACAAGAAAAAGAACTCCGGCCCCGGAGAGAACCAGGATCAAAAACAAGGTTCAGATTCTCAAAAGAGAAAAACAAACAAGCCAAAATACAGCCCCGATGGCGAAGATGACGACCGCGTTCTGGAAAAAATGATCAAGAAACTTCGCGAGAAACAGGAAAAAGAAAAGCAAGATTCCGAGCAGCAGAACTCGGACGATCAAAAACAGGACGGCAGTGATTCCAAGCTGCCCGATCCGAATAAGGATACGCCAGACGATAAAACAATGCCTAAAGAGGGAACAACCCCCAACGATAAAGCACCCGAAAAACCGAAGGATTCACAAAAACAAAGCGAAAAGCCCAAAGAGAATCCTTCAGAAGAAAAGAACAGCGAGAAAAATCCTGGCGAGAAAATGAAGAAAAAAGAACAGGGAGATTCTCCCGATAAGAATGAGTCGGGCGAGGTCGGTTCAGAAAAAAAGCCGGGTGAGAAAAACGAAAAGATGAAATCGGATGAGAAAGAGGATTCATCTGAGAAAGGTGAAAAAGCGAAGCAGGATCAGCAGGGAGAAAAGGGAGAATCTCAAGAAGGAGAAATGTCTAACGAGGAGAAAAAAGGGAAATCGCCGGGAGATAAGAAATCTGACAAACCAAGTGGAGATTCCAAACCAGGACCGGGAGATATGCCGGACCCGAACGGCAAGGATTCTGAAAAGGAACCACGAAAATCGAAACCGGGCGAGAATACCGAAGGAGAAAAAAAGCCGGCAAAGAAATCAGGAGAAGGCGAAGCGAAACCGGGCAAAGGTGACGAAAAAGGCCCAACCGAAAAAGAAAAAAGTAACGGCGAGAAGCCACCGACTTCACAGAATCAACAGCCACCCTCTGATGAAATGAAGAAATCCGATAAACCGGGAGAATCATCCGAGCAAAATCCAGAGAAATCATCCAAGCCGGGAGATAAGCCTTCCTCTAAACAGGGCAAAGAAGGAGACAAATCCTCAAAGGAAAACAAACAAGGGAACCCCAAACCTTCCGAAAGTGATTCTCATTCAAACGAGAATGATAAGCCTTCCAGCCAGAAGAATCCGTCGGAAATGAAACCGAAAACTGGCGAACAGACAGACGATAAGCCAAACCAGAAACCATCTTCCGAAAAAACTCCCGAGCAATCAAAAAAAGAGGGAGAGCAAAATAATAAACAGAGTGATAAAGGTGGTAAAAAAGGTGGTGATAAAAAAGGGGGAGACAAAAAGGGAGCCGACAAGCCTGGTAAAGGGAAAGGAGGAGACAAACCGGGGAAAGGAGAGGGCAAAGGAAAAGGTGCCGGGAAGCCTTCGCCGGGTGGCAATAAATCGAAAGGGGAAGGAATCTCAGATAAAATGGGAGATGCGGCTGAGAGTGATGAACCGGGTAACGCCAAAGGAGGACAGGGAAAACAAGGCAAGCCATCTCAGACGCCAGCTTCTGAAGGTGGAGAAGGAGCGGGTAATCAGCCGAGTGAGCAATCTCTGGAAGATCGTAAAAAAGCAGCCGAGTTAGTGCTGAAAGAACTGGAAGATGAACTGAAGCGATGAGAAGTTGATTCCGAATTGCTGGACGAATTGGGCTGGGATAAAGACAATCTCAAACAGTTCCAGCAACGCCTCGCTGACTACCTGCGGCATCAAAAAGAAGAGGGTAAACCGAACCTGAAAGAGAAACAATTCAATGAAATGTTAAAAAACATGCGGCTGACCGGAAAGCGAAAATCTCGCTCAGGAAGTGAAACAGGGACCACTTCCCCCGACGGATTTGCCCCCGTGATGATTCCCGCCCCCCCGGAATACCGGGAAATTGGACGAGCATTCAAGAAAAGCCTTTCGGAATCGAAAAACAAGAATCCGTAATGTACTCCTTAGCATTGGCCAAACAATAACTGTCACATCTGTTCTTTGTTTGTAGGATGGCGTGCTTGCACCCATCTTCGCGTGCCAGATTGCGTTTCATAACGGAAAAGAGTTGGAACAGTTATGATGCGACGATGGATTCACCGGCATGAAACCAATGAAGCTGGAGACCGCATTTGATGGGTGCAAGCACGCCATCCTACGGCTCATAGATACGACCGTATTTGTTTGACCGATGCTTATCTGTCTCATAATGATGAAATCGATGTAATAATGACGAACAGATTATATTCCTGCGAGGTATGGAGTTTGTTCGATCTGAAGGTTCTAAACGGCTTTTGCCGTACCGGTGCTTGCAACCAAGATAGACATTTGACTAGAGAACTGTATCGTCGGAGAAGTAATTTATGACACGTTTTATCACTCGGCAATCACTTGTGTTGTCAATAAATTTTCTTCTGGTCGCATTGTTTATACAAGTTCCGACACAGGCTCAGTTGAAAACCGAGCATCGTCGTGAACTGTCTGCTCTGCGCAAGGATGTTTCCAAGGCATCGTCGCTGATCCGTCGTAAGAAACTGGAAGAGGCGAAAGAGGCGATTGACAAGGCGGAAGAAAAGCTGAAGGAAATCATGGAGGATGCTGGCGTTGATGAAAAAGACAGAACGATTGCAGGCGTCCTCAAAGCAATCTCCTTTCAAAAAGCGAACCTTGAACGCAAGATGAATCCGGGAGCGGGCAAGGGGAAGAATGTGGGGATCAGTTTCAGTAAGCAGGTCGCGCCGATCTTGGCGAAAAATTGTTTGGGATGCCACGATGATACCGCGCGCGGTCGGTTACGGCTCGATACTTTTGCGGGGATGAGACAGGGCGGAATGACCGGTCAGTTATTGGCACCGGGCAATGCACAGCGATCTTTGTTGATGGCAAAACTGGTCCTGCCGGGACAACAAAGAATGCCCAGGGGAAGAGGACCACTCGCGCAGAACGACTTGAAGATAATCGCAGACTGGATCAATCAGGGAGCAAGGTACGATCAGCAGGATCCTTCAATTATGCTGACGAATCTGGGCAAAGATAAACCGATGAAAAAGCCAGAGATCAAAGTGGCGAAACCAGACGGCACAGAGACCGTTTCGTTCCAAAAAGATATCGCACCGATGTTCGTCAAGTTTTGCTTTCGGTGCCATAGCGGCAACAACCCGGACAGCGGTTTTTCTGTTGAAACATTTGAGAATATTTTGATCGGTGGCGACAGCGGCGAAGTGCTTATTCCCGGTAATCTGGAAGAGAGCCGACTGTTTCGCTTGACCGGTGGACTCGAAAATCCACGCATGCCCCAGGGACAGGCTCGGATTACTCGCAAGAATTATGAAGACCTTAAAGCATGGGTCAAAGAGGGGATTAAATACGATGGCGATGATCCCAAAATTCCACTACGAGAAATGGTCCCTTCCGATGCAGACGATTTGGCAGCACGGCTGCAAAAAATGTCGGAAGATGAGTTTCGGCAGTATCGCAAAGCAAAAGCAGAAAGTCATTGGCGAAAAACGCTTTCCAGTGCAAAGCCTCTGACCGTTGCGACTGAAAAGTTCTTGCTGATGGGAAATGTCGAAGAATCTCGCTTACTGGAAACAGCCAAGTGGGCGGATGCCATTTTGCTGGATGTACAAAAACAGTTCGGCACCAACAGTTTACCTGCATGGAAAGGGCGACTGGCTATTTATGTTTTCAAAGATCGATACGATTACGATGAGTTCAATCGATCTATCGAAAACAGGCAGCCTGCAAAAACTTTATTCGGGCATGCGAATGTCACAGCCAACTTTGATGATGCGTATCTGGCTGTTTTAGATACGGGCGATATCAACGCAACATCGAAACCGTCGCTGAAATGGACTCTCGCGAAGTCATTGTTCTCTGCTTTTCTGCAAACAAATGCCAAAGCTCGTCCCGATTGGCTGATGGAAGGAGCCGGTTGGGCGCTCACGAATCAGCAATATCGAGGTGATGCCTACCAGCGATCCATGATGCAATCTGCCGCCGATGTGTTACAGGAATTGAAGCGGCCAGAGGATTTGTTCAAAAATGGAACATTTGCTCCCGATGCAACCGAACACGTTGGGTATGTCACGACCCGTTTTTTACTGAGTAAGGGAAACCTCCAGCAGTTTCGCCAATTCACAAAAATGGTTATCGATGGGCGGGACGTCAACGATGCTTGCCGGGCGGTTTACAATGCAACTTCCGCCAACCTCGCCCAGGGTGTGCTTAGTGCGCTGCGATGATATAATCAGTTCCGTCATTTTATTCTTCTTGAAATATGTTCGGAACTATGATGTCTGTAGATGATGTTCTTGTTATAGGCGGCGGCGTTGTTGGTTTATCGATTGCGCTCGAACTCGCGGAGTCTCATTTGAAAGTTCACGTGATCGACCGTGGGCGAGTGGGGCAGGAAGCCTCTTGGGCGGGGGCGGGAATGATACCGCCGGGCGAAATTCATTTTGAAAATGAATCGTACCGAAAAATGGCCCGGCTCAGTTCTCAAATGTGGCCAGTTCTTTCTGACAGAATTCACGAACTGACCGGGATCGATAACGAATACCGAAATTGTGGTGCGGTCATTGTCACTCCCAGTTCCTCACACAGAGAAATAGAACAGCAAGCCTGGAACGATCAGGGAATTCAAACTGAACAGCTAGCCGCTTCCGATTGCCAGAAGTATCAGGTTGAACAATCTGCCTGTGAAGGTAAAGCGTATTTGCTTGCAGGGCAATCGCAGGCCAGAAACCCTCGGCATCTCAACGCGATGAAGTTTGCCTGTTTAGCGCGGGGAGTAAAAATCACCGAGCATCAACCAGTCCGATCGATTGAAACCAAAGCAGAAAAGATTACCGCTGTCGTCACAGATTCTGCCCGCTACCAGTCAAGTCACGTTGTGATAGCAGCCGGTGCGTGGTCGAAAGAATTTGAACAATCTCTACATGTTTCGATACCCGTTTCTCCTATTCGCGGACAAATCGTTTTACTGAAAACAGTGGGGCAATTGAAGCAGATTATTGAACAGAAAAAACGATATCTGGTTCCCCGCCGAGATGGTTACGTGTTAATTGGAGCCACCGAGGAACATGTCGGATTCGTTAGACAAAATACCGCCAGCGCAGTACGCAATCTCATTCAATTTGCCACCGAACTGGTCCCTTCTTTGAACGAAGCAGAAGTCGAAAAATGCTGGGTCGGCTTTCGCCCCGGCTCTCCCGATAAACTCCCCATTCTGGGGCGACTCGAACCGTGGGAAAACGGATTCATCGCCACCGCACAATACCGAGCCGGCCTCTCCCTTTCGCCAGTAACAGGCAGATTGATGCGCCAACTAATACTGAATGAAACCCCAGAAATCGAACTAGATGATTTTTCATCGAGTAGATTTTCTTAGAGACTGTTCCAGCGGGAAAAGACAACTTGAATGTATTTCCGATTCGAGTATCCTGAACAGCACTTCATGTGTTGTATGAAACCCTTTAAGGATCGTTCGAACAATAATTGTTGTAACCTTGATGTTATGTTTTCTTGGCTGAAGGCCAAAATCATCATAGCCTGGGGCAACGCCCCAGGAACAGATGAGTCGTCAACTTTTTGGCTGAAAGCCATAAACAAAGGCATTGAATATGGCTTTCAGCCAAAAAGAGCAATCAAACAATTTCACCTGGGGCGTTGCCCCAGGCTATGGTGAAAGAGGCCTTTGGCCAAAAAAACAGCGAGGTAGGGTGTGCTGTGCACACCAAATGTGACTCTCAACTTATTGTAGAAGTAGCTACTGTAGTCAAGTAGGTCAGGCTGTGCCTGACAAAACAGAGGGCGGCTTTTAGGTTCAATTCCCAGAATTGTTGATGTTCACAGCATCGAAGATAAAAGGCAAACATTTAGCTTACAATCAATGTTAGGCACAGCCTGACCTACGGTACTAAAGTGGCGGGGCCACCCGCGTGAGCAAGAATCAATAAATCATGAACATTAAGGTCATAGGAAGTCTCGATTTGTCGCAAATCATTCAAAGACAAATAGACTTTCTTCTTAACAATGACATTTTCCCAAAAGAAGGGAATGAAGCGTCAGATCTTGGAGAGCAAGAGGCTCTTGAAAAAATGCTTGCCGATTCACGCAGTCTCACTGAAAGTGAATTTGAATCAAAATATCTTAAAGAAATGAGAGACCTGAAGGAAAGGGCGGAAAGTAAAGATTACTCGGTTGAAGATTGTGACGATTATTACGAGTCGTACAACAACACTCTTGTTACAGTATTGCAAATTATCAACCCCATTCATCTTTATGATTTAAGCGACTGAAAATCGAATATAACAAGGCGATCAACATGACTTACCGGGTAGCCCACCCGCTTTTTGTGGTTGGGTTGTGTCTGACGCCACTCAACTCATCTGAAGTTATATCCCTCGGGCTGCTATGCAACTCAGGCAACCCTGAACGGGATTATCTGAGGTACCCCGGTCGGATTCTCTTTCTCCCTTCTTTTTTCAGATAGCAGATTATTTGTGATGAAAACTGGCAGGTATCCTATAAAATATTTACATTAACTGGACATTCATGAAAGAGCACCCGTGGCAATACTTCACCCACAGAAAGAAATCAGCCAGGCCATTGAGTATGCTTTGGAATGTGGCTGCCGTTTTGTAAAAAGTAAAAAAGGCCACGCTTTCGGACAGATTTTCTGCTCTTATGGGCAGAGAAGTCGCTGCCGAAAATCGATTTGGAGTACACCAGCAAATCCAGCAAAACATGCTTTGGAAATACGACAAATCGTTAACCAATGCCAACATTAAACAGGAAATTGCATGATGGAAAACTTTAGTCTTCTCGCGATTGATTCAACTTTTGATCCTGAAAAATATACCTCCGATCTTGAGGATGAAGTGATACGGCTCTTCACGCAGTCGGCAGAACTTGCTTTCCTAAACGGCAAGCTCCAACTTGGAATTGAAGTACAGGGCATCGACGAGCTTGGTGAGATTGG
>JAJRTM010000313.1 GCA_024278285.1 Planctomycetota bacterium | reverse complement strand
GCGTATGCCGTTTACGATCCCAAAACTAAGAAATGGACATCCTGGAAGAGATTGCAGATGCCTGCGGATAAAAAGTTCGATTACGCCCGCAGTGCCTGTGCGCAGTGGCTGGTCGAACCGGATGGAACGTTACTGCTCCCGTTCTATTTTGGCAGCAACAGTAAAGATCCTTTTTCTGTAACAGTCGTACGCTGCACATTCGATGGGACCAATATCAAATTCAAAGAGCAAGGCAATGAATTAAAACTGAATGTTGTTCGCGGGCTCGTGGAACCTTCTTTGGTTAAGTTTCAGAATCGCTATTACCTGACACTGCGTAACGATCTGAAAGGTTATGTTTGTTCCAGTGATGACGGCTTGAATTTCTCGCCTATCAAACCGTGGACTTTTAATGATGGCAAAGAACTGGGTAGCTACAACACGCAACAGCACTGGATTTCTCACAGCGACGGTCTGTTTCTCGTTTACACTCGCCGCGGTGCAAATAATGATCACATCATGCGGCATCGCGCCCCGTTATTTATGGCTCAAGTCGATCCGGTGAAATTGGTGGTGTTACGTCAAACCGAAAAAATGGTCGTCCCGGAAAACGGAGCCGCCATCGGCAACTTCGGAGCAGCCGATATCAGCCAAAATGAATCCTGGATAACTGTCGCAGAGCGTCGGAATTATAAAAAGATTCCCAAAGACAAATGGAAATCAAATTTTCTGTACGTCGCCAAAATCAAATGGTCAAAACCAAATGAGGCGATTAGTAAATAATTGCTAAAGGATTATTACGGTGGAAAGGTTTTTATTAAAAATCTTACATCAATTACGTACTGAGCTGCTGGAACTTCGAGGCAAGCAACTCACGCATACGTACCCAGACGATTTTCTGACACGTGAAGAAGTCGTTCGGTTAGCTTACGATTTCATCGTGACATACTATTTATCTTCAAGGGGACTGTTTTCAAAGAAGACTGCAGATATGATAAAGAGCCATAGGCTTGCCCAGTTATAAACTTAAAGGAAATTTCAGCAGCGATTGTTTTTGGGGCCAAACAGCAAAAAATGCCGCAATTGCTCGATCTACTTCCAAGATGTCCTGATGATCGAAATGAATACTCAAATTGCAAGGGGGCGCGATGGATGAAACTAAACGATCACGATGCCATTTGCCTCATTTGCAGCGGTCTAGGATGGGAATGAGGCCGGGAAACACTTCCCCTGCCTTCAAAAACACCAGGTCGTTCTTGATTGTTACTATACAGTTTTAAGAAACAGCTCAAAGTAAATCGTCCAGATTTCTGGCTCCATGCAGCACTCGAATCACTTCGATTCCCTTTTCGATACTTTGATAGAAAATGATATATTTACCAACCGGGAAAGCTCGAATCCCAGTACCATATTTTTCCTGTAAGCGACCTATTTTCGGAGTTCTTGCAAGTCTACTGAAACATTCATCAATATTGAGAAGAAGATTATCAGCAGCCTGCACATTATCTTTTGCGATGTAATTCCAAATAGCCAAAATATCTTCGTTTGCAAGCGGTGTGCGTTCAACTTGGTGTGACATCAGGACTGTTTCATTTGGGCGGAATGCCGACGATGTGCTTCAGCCAGCGTTGCAGAAACATCCCACGACTCAGTCTCACCCTGAGCCGATTGCTCAAGTCCACGCTGAATTTCACGTTGCAAATAGTCATCGAACATCAGACGAGCTTGTTCAACTGGAAAAACAACGTGCGTAGTCTGACCACCCTCATCCACGAGAAATACCGATTGGTCTTCCTGAAGTGCTTGAGCAAGTTCTGGAAATGTACTGATTTTAGATATCATATTACCATGATACTCGAAGATGTTTGTTTATCCAATAACATTTAGGATATAATTGCGAATTGATGCCCGAGTAACGCTTCACCTTTTTAGCCCGGAAATTTTCACTTTTGCCAGATAGATCGCCGTTTTTTCTTCGTGTGAGGAATAGTAACTGACCCATAGTTCGCCGTTGTGTAAAACCATGCCGGGGTAACTGGTGTCGCCGCCGGAGGGGAGTTTGACAGCTTCGATCAGTTTTGCATTTTCAACATCAACCCAACTAAGTGAGGTACGAACTTTTCCTTTGCGGTAAAGGCGTGTTGCTGCCAGTATTCTTCCATCAGGAAGTTGAATCATATTCGGTCCGCCGATCGGGACATTCATACTGCGAAAATTCCACTTGGTGTAAGGTGCTTTTGAAGTTCCTAACTGAGCGTGTTTGTTCCCCGCAGCATAGCGAAGTAGACAAACGGCAGAATTATCTTTGAGAAACAGAATCGTATCTTCTCCACAACCAGCCGGGGCAGCAACTTTTTTGACGAGCGTTTCGTAATTTTTCCCATCACACGATTTATACAATCGCAAAGATCGCGTCGTTCGATCTCGCTCGGTGCTGTAGCCCATTGTATAAGCCATCTTTTTGTGCCAATGCACACGCCATAACCAGAAACCGGGATCACCAATTTGTGTTCCGGCATCCCAGGTATGACCACCATCAGATGAAAACCAGCACATAGAATAATAGCGTGTTTTCTCATCTGCCAGCATTCCTGCCCCATTGAGCATCAACCGACCATCGGGCGTGACAGAAATCTTGGCATCACGCAAATCGTATTTAGGCGATGTAATGAGTGCAATCGATTCCCATTTCTTTCCATCAGTCGATGTAATCACCCGCAACGAACCATCCGCTGAAACATGAGCTGAGCCTTCCCGAAAAACACAATACCATTTCCCGTTAAAGCGAAGTAAATCGGTAAACGCATTATGAGAAGCTTTGTCCCAGATACGATTCGCTTCCAAAAGTACCAATTCAGATTTCTCGGCTGAGAATACGATTGATGTTGAAAAGAAGCAAAGAATAATAACAGTAATAAATTGTTTCATTACTCTGTTTTTCTACTAAAGATACTTGTGCCGGTTTTCAAGGAAAATAATCAATCAAGTCATTCAATAAACTGCAACGAATACAAATCGGCATCCTTCAACACGAATTTTAATCGTACCGGTTTGCCTGCCAGCGCGGATAAATCGGTTCCGTTTTTCCAGGCGATTGTTTGTTGAACGCTGTCGCCGTAATGTTCCAGGCAATCGTTGCTGGTGTAATTGGCGATTGGCTTTCCGTCTGCATCCTGCAATTCAACACGCAGACTTCCCAAAGCAGAGGTTGAATAGTTGATCGATAACTTTTTGCCGGAAAATAGAAGCGGTTTGGTGAGTAATTCGCCTCCCGATAACGGAGCATTCAAGGAAACAAAACCATCGAGCCGAATGGTGTATCGCCGTGATTGATGTTTCGAATCGATC
>JAJRTM010000312.1 GCA_024278285.1 Planctomycetota bacterium | reverse complement strand
GACCTGATTGCCCTTACCGTGCAGCTTATGACAGTTGGTGCAGTTCTTTTCGAACAGCAGCTTGCCACGCAAGATGTCGCCGTCGCCTTGTGAAAGCACCTTCGTCAGTGATACGATCTGTTGGAGTTTTTAAGCGGCGGTTGCCGGTGCGATCTTGCCCCAGTGCTTACCAATGAGTTCCCCAATCCGCTCGTCCCCATGCAACAGCATCTGTCGCAGTTGGTCGAGCGTGACTGCCGACGGGGCGATCGACTTTTTTTCTACCGATTGAAGTAAGGCGATCGACCACTTGACACGACCGCCCAGCAGGTCTACCGCTGCTGATTGCAATTGTGGTTTCAGCTTCGAGAAGTTGTTCAGAACTTCCGATGCGATCTCCGGTTTGTCGAATCGCTGAAGCGCCGATAATGTTGCAATGTGAACGGAAGTCGGCTCATCACGCCTCAACAAACTTAGCAGGATGGGGACGCACCGCGTGCGACCTGACTGGGCAACCGTTTCGATCAGCGATATGCGATTTTTTGTCTCTTCGTCGCTCGGAGCGAGACCGCTACTTTTGTCGATCATCTTCAACGCGGTTTCGAACGCTTCGCGGCTTCCCATGTGAACGGCGAATTGAACGACCGACAGGTCATCACCGCGTTGTTCGATCAACTCCGCCAGCGGCTTTACCAACGGCAGCGGAACCGAGTCGAGACGTCGGCCGACAAATGCCTGCTCTATGCCAGAGATCACCAGATCGACGTCAGTTGGTGACGGAGCCAATGCGAGCATCCGAGCGCAAGCGGCGAATCCGTCCTTGCTGTCTTCGGACGCATAACGTCGGGCCAGTCGTTCGATGAGATACTTCTGAACGAGCGGCGTGTGCCACGTATCGGCGGACTCGACCAGTTTCAATGTCTGGTTGCGGTGTGAAACCGCTTTGTCTTCGATCGCCCACCAGCAGAGTAATGGAACGAACGGATCGTCGGCGTCCTCGTTGTGACGTAACAATTTACTCACGAGATTGAGAGTCTGATTGCCCGGCAAACGCTTTGCCGTGCATGCCAACTGGCTGCGAACGATGACGCTCCTGTCGTTGAGTGCGAGACTGACGAACTGAGTAGCGAATTCTGGCGAAGTCTCTTGATCGTCACCGCGCAGGCGAATCGTCCAGGCGCGGACATATTCGTGTGGGCTGCCAAGCAGTTTTACGGAAGTCTCTTCATCAAGGCCGCCGCTGACGTAAATCGCCCATAACGCCTGTAGCGCGACGACTTGATTGTCGCTTGTCAGCACAAGCTTTTTGAGTCGTGGCACAATCGTCTCGTCGCGACGTTCCGCCAGAATGCGGCGGGCTTGCCGTGCGTACCAAGCGTTGCCCTTGGGATCGCTGACGTGGCGAATCATCAGGTCGACGAGTTTATTACTGGAGACCTCGCTCAGGTTGAACGATCCGGCTCGAATCGGTTTCACTTTGCTGGAGGCAACACGCCAGACTCGCCCGTCCTCTCGATGAGGAATGTACCACTTTTTGCCGTTGCCGTTGCCGTTGCCGGTCTTGGTCGAATGCGCAATGATATTGTCGTACCAGTCGGCGATGTAGAGTGCGCCATCCGGTCCAACGGTCGAATCGACTGGTCGGAACCAGACGTCGCTCGAGGTGATAAAGTCGCCAGCCGCTCGCGTGGCAAATGTCGAGCCGCGCGTCTCCAGAGTGCTCCATCGCATGGCGCTGTGGCGTCCGTTGGGGGCAATGCACTGATTATTGAAACGATCAGGAAACGCACCGCCTTGATAGATCACAAACCCGCCTGTCAAGCTGTCGCCGGTGTAGCCATGATGTTTGACCGGCTGGAAGTATCCGTAGGCGTGAGGATTGTGCAGCGGGCCGTGTTTGCCGAAGCCTTTGACGTAGTACGCTCCCTGTACATGATGACAGAGAGGTTCGACCGTGTTACCGCCGGCAAACAGGTTGCCGAATCGGTCGAAGTCGATGCCCCACGTATTGCCGCCACCTTCGGCGAACAGTTCGAACCGTTTTGTCAACGGATGGTATCGCCAGATGCCCTGCTGAAAACCAATGCCGCGAATGTTTGCGGTCACCGTGCTGCCTTGAGCACCGTATAACCAGCCATCCGGACCCCATGTCAGCGAGTTGGCGAATGCATGCGCATCCTCCATGCCGAAGCCGGTGAGCAGCACGTCGGGATCAGAATCAGGGATGTCGTCGCCGTTGCGATCCGGATAGAACAGCAGGTACGGCGACTGCGCCACGAACACGCCGCCATGTCCGATGGCGAAGCCTGATGCCAGATTCAGCCCCGAGACGAAGTCCTTGGCTGTGTCGGCGCGTCCATCGCCGTCTGTGTCCTCAAAGATCGTGATCTTGTCGGCACCTTTTGGACCTTTGGGCGGTGGATCGGGCAGCTTGTCATATTTGGTTCGTAGGTACTGATCGACCTCAACGGGCTTCAGCCCATTCGGAACGGGATACTGCAAATACTGAAGCACCCACATTCGCCCACGGTCGTCGAAACTGATCGACAACGGTTGGGCAACCTGCGGCTCGCTGACCGCAAGGTTGATTTCCAGACCATCAGCTACTTTGAACTTCTTGACCGCCTCATCGGGTGGCAAGCCACCGGCAAATGCCCAGACACCGAGAAGGCACGTTGATATCCATGACAGTACCGTAATAGACCATTTAAGTTTCATCGTTGTCTTGTTCCGTCGGGTTTGGAGTTACCTTTTGGCTTCGGCCACCGCAGGTGACGATGCAGGAAGTCGAAGGTGCCTTGACTGTTGATCTCATGACCGCCGTCAAACCATTCGAATTCCGTGCGTTCGGCTAGTTTCATTTGCGCATACAGTCGGCGGATGTTTGCGTATTCTCCCGCTGCACGGTCCAGTCGGCGGTTTCGGCCGCCGGGGAGATCTCGATAACCACGCTCACCCATAAACGGTCGCGGGAAAATCAGCGCCGCCATGTCATAATAGTTGAACGTGTTGCCCAAATCGAATTCGAACATCTCGTACTCACCGACATGGTAATATCCGCTGATTTGATCGCTGCAGACGTACCAGTTCCAGTCGATGAAATTGGCCGAGCAGATCGACAGGCAGTAGCCATTCACAAGCGGCGGAATATACATCGCCGATTTGCCGCCGTAACTCAATCCGTAGAAACCGATCCGATCAGCATCGACCATGTCGAGGCTGATTAGCCAGCGGACGATTTGTTGGTGTTGCGGCACCATGATCGAATAGAGCGTCTTTTTGATCGCGTTGGATTTACGCTGCAGAGTGCGGAAGCGGTCACCGAAGATATAGATATTTTGTGGAGCAAACGTGATAAACCCGCGTTCGCATAACTCCGATGCAAATGCCTTGTAGTGTTCATAGTCCTGCTTACCGATCACGTCCTGCGGTCGGCTCTCCAAGCCGTGCTGGCAGACGACCACTGGTCGTTTCTCTCCGGGCTTGAGTCCTTTCGGAATCTGCAGAATGCCGTAGGCGAACACGTGCGACGTGAAGACGTCGAGGACCACTTCATAGCCGACGCGGGTTGGAGTCTCGAAGATCTTCCGTGAACGGGGTTTGAAATCGGCGAGTTGATTATTGAAGTGGCCCACGACCTCTTCACGAAAATAGTCACGATACCGATTCATACTTTGTTTGAACTTGACTGGGTCGCGCGACACGCGGTCGGCCTTCGACATAAACTGCTCGCGGACGTATGGACTTTTGAGTAGCAGGTTCTGCGTGAACGTGTTGATCTCGTTGTATTGTCGGGAAAGTCGCTGGATGCTTACTTTCGATCCGTCGGAGTTGTTTACGTCCGGGTTGTTCGCCGATGGAGAAGCGTCAGACACCGCGTAATCACTTCCTAGCTGCTTCAGAAACGCATTCAGGAAACTCCCCGTTCCGAACGTTCCGTTACCATCGCCGCTGACGATAAGTTTCGCTGCTGGTTGCGGTTTCAGTCCCTTAACCAGCTGGCTGGCGCGGATCAATTCCTTTTGCACGACTTCCAGCGTCGGAGTCACAAGTCGCCCGGGGCCACTGCCTGTACCGGGTGGAATCGTCACGCTGGGAAAAGCAGACGCTTCGACAACGAGCGAGCGGGGCGCGATCAGAGTGGCGATTTCGGCATCGCCAAATTCATAGAGTAGCCCGAAGACATTGCGGTCGAGCGGCTCCTGCCAGACATTCTGTCGAGAATCGAAATAGCCGCTGATGCCGGTGACATCAATCCTCTGGTCAACTGCGGCGCTGTAAAACGCCAGTAGTCCACCTTCGCCATAGCCGACAACGCCGACTTTTGAGTTCCGGTCATCTGCTTTCGAAGTGAACCAATCGACGGCTGCCAGCACTTTCTGTACCTCATAACCGATGATATGCCGTCCCAACTGGAACGCAGGTCGATAGAGCAGTTCCCGGTGTGTAATGTTGGCATGCTGTCGACCGCCGCTGGCGAAAGAGAATTGTGTGCCGCGATCGATAATCGTTGGCACGATCACGCGACAACCGCTCTCGGCCAGTCGGCGAGCAAACTGCGATTCCTGTGCAATCCCCGGCGTGAGGCCGACAAGCATCTCTGGCGTCTGCCCGGCATCAGGGATCGCAACGACATCAGCGACAGGCGTGCCATTGGTCGGGCGAAGCAGAAGACCTTCACCGTGAATCCCCTTCAACACCGGCCAGCGAACTGCGTAAACCTCGAATCCTTCGCCTTTCCCGATCAGTGCCGAATGGCTCGTCGTCGCCAACAATTCCAACTCATCGAACTTCACTCGTTCGTCGCGCAGTCCAATAATCCTGCGAAATCGCTCGCGATTTGGTTCGACCGATTTCACGTACGCAGCGCGCGACGATGTATCTCGTTTCCAGTACCTCGCGCGCTGTTCGAGCGACCGCTGAATCTCATCCAAAAGAAACCGATCGGCCCCGGCAACCATCTGCGACGCAATGTCGCCTTCAATCGTCAACGGTCTCGTCCCAGCAAGGGTCTGTGGGGATCGATCTTCGGCGGCGCCAGGGCCAGCCATAATCACCACAATAATGACCGTCATGAGTATTGATTGTTTTTTGATTGGGGAACCTCTCCTGGTTTCTTTTATCGGGTCATCGTTCGCGTTCGTCGTGGTCGCGCTGCGCAAGACCTCATTTTGGTTCATTTTGAGCTTTTGTCAAATGTTGTGTTCTGGAAATTATGAATTAGGCGGTTTTTTATTCCTGCTGGGTTCCGTCTTTGAAAGTTTTTTCTTCGTTTACTAAGCTGAGTTCCTCGTAGCCTCGCAAGCGTCTCCATTTCTTGGAGGCTGATTCTGCCAGCTTGAACAGTTTGCCAAACTGGTGCGTCTACTGCCGCTGCCTTTGGTTCCGCGGTGTCTTAATCGGATCGTTGCGAAGGTTGATTCGATCGGTTTGGTCGTTCGCAGGTGAGCCCAATGTTCGGCGGGAAAACGTAAGATGTCATTTTGGAGACGGCTGTCAAAACAAACCAGCTGCGTTGGAATGATACTGTGCTGAAATGATTTAGAGATTCTTGTCGTGCGAGGGTGAATCAGTTTCTGGGCGAGCCAGAGAGTCAAGCAGATTTCTACCTGCTGTGATCAGCTTGACTTTTACTAATGCCTCCAGACTTTTTAATTGAGACTGCATAGCCGCCTGGGCCTGCCTGGATAAAAATTCCTTTATCTGAATATTGTCGGATTGCCGGCTGACTTCCTGGATTCTACATCCATGAGTCTGAAACCAGGTATAAATCACCTGATCGACAATCATTTCCTCGACCAGGGAACCGTTGGTTTCTGCAAGCAACTTTTTCTTCATTTCAGCCATCTCGTGAAGATACTGCTGATTCAAAAAGAGATTCTTTCCGGCAGTGGAATGTATCAGCATCGCCTGTCCTCTGCGGACCAGGCTCGGTTCACCCGCCCAGAGTTCGGGCTGCTTCTTCAGCATCCCCCGCAGCGCAGGGATAACTCGATAATCGCCCTGTTGGGCGGCTTCTTTCAGCTCGGCAAAAGATAAATCAGAGATATCTTTTGTATCCTGTTCAGGGGATTCCTCCGCAACTTCTGTGTACCCCCGCTGTTGTCCCCGTACATTCATGTTTCTTACCATCACTTTTAGTACTCCTGTTACGATTTGTTCTGATGGAATGTAAACAACCAACATCTTAAATTCCGGATTTTAATGTCATGATAGCAGTATCGACCTGCCAGCGCAATAGAATTTGGCTAAAAACATCCGACGTGGCAGTTTTTTTTGATCGCCTTAGCAACCATACCGGGCAAGTGATTTTCGGCACGACTAATTCACATCGCCATCTATAAACAACGACCAGAAAACATCATGCCAGGTGGCGCAGAGACCATGCCGAAATTCCTGTTCTCCCAGCGGGCTTAAAGTAATATGGTGTACTACATTCAGCAAAACCCCTCTTTCAAAAACAGTCCTCTCTGCTTCCGCTGACACAGTCGGCTTGCTCTGAACGCTGTTCCCAATATGAATGCCTTGGGTATTTGCAATGAACGCGACTCCTCGTTTCGCCGCTTTTTTCAGATGGAGATAACGTTCTTCAGTTCGCCTCTGTTGACTGCTGGCGATTTTACGTCAGCGAATCGTGCAGTTTATTGATTTTTTTCTGCAGTGATTTCATTTCTTTCACTAATTCGTCACTGACCGGGAGGTGAGCTGCCTGGGCTGACAAATTGGTTTTTCTGATGGCTTCAATTGCCTCCAGATGGCTCTTTAACCTTCGATTCCACGACCAGAGCGTTCGGCTTAATTCATCTTCGAAATGCTCGCCGATGACAACCACAGGCTTTCTTCCACCCGTTTGCCTGCGGCCAAGTCGTTTAACAATTTCAGACTGAAGCCTGTGACTGCTCCAGCGGTTTTTGATGGCCTGCCTGGTCAGATCATCCCGGACCCTCCCTTTGGGCACACTGACAAGCTTGATAAAATGGCTGATCGTAAGGGCAAATTCGGCTTTACGAAACCGGCAATACCATCCATCAAGCTCTTTATTGGTGTAGCCGGTCCCTCGCATAGCCATCGCACGTAATTTCTGAGCCATATCACGATTGAGTTTATATTTTTCTGCCAGTCTGACAATCTCGCCTCGAAGTGACTGGGGACCGCATTGTTCCAGAATCAATTTGCCGATTTTATACTTTGACTCGATTGTTGTAATTGCCTGTTCAATTTGCCTGCGTTTAGCGGAATGGTTCGTCATGATCTATTTCGAAGCCTTTTTGTTCTTCACAAATAAAGTTGCCCGCCATATCGATCTGCACTCACCGCCTGTGGGGCTAAGGCGAGCACTGTTGCCTTCCTATTGATACCCCCCCCGAGAGGGGTAGTTTACAGTTTACACGCTGGTGCGAGTACCCGCCATTTGCGAGGAAGCTGAGCAAATGAGGTTACCGGAATGTATTACAAAAAGAAAACCCCCCTTTCAATAAAAACACGGGACAAACGTCAACAAACAAGAGAGTTTTGCAGGACAATTTCACAATCAGATTCAGGAGAAATCAACGACAAAAAGCGGAATACACAAACTCTCATGTCGTGGTCAGAATACTTAAGTAGAATGACGCAGCAACCCCAGAACTCTTCACCAGGCGGAAAACTCGAAGGGAAAAACAAGCGGAACGATTTGATGCCCATGCATAGTTATTTCGCTCTATTTCAGGCCTTATTCGCCTGCATCTACCTGCCAGCAGTTACAATTGCAGAGTATCAACGCCCCCCTCAGCGACCGGGCCAGTGCTTCACGTGATCATCTTATCCCGGGGCGATCAGCACCCCCGAATCATTCTCGATTCAACTACTATTTATCATACGGTAATCATTGCATTATCGTCTAATAGACCTGTCTTTGCACGAGGGCGTCTAGTGGACATATCCCCGTAGATCCCCCCCCTGTAGAAACCATTTTGAGTATGTTTACTACCCCTCTCAGCGGTAAAACAGTTGCTCGTTTAATGCCTGAATACGAACAAACCTGCCTGCAATCTGCCCCGTTGCTAATTGGAAAGGAGTTTCGTTAAATTTGAATTTCGTTTTTAAAAGAGGCCCAGCGATATCGGAGAAGATGATGCTCCCAGGAAATTCACCGTCAGCAGAAATATCATTTCACCCTTTATTTTCAGGGATATTAATAAAAAAACAGAACAGGCAAGACTTCATCAAGGCCGATTGAAGGGCGTCAAGCCAGGCTTTCTAATCGTAAATGGTCTCTCCCCGCTCTCACAGACCTCATTTTTTATACCGGTAGTTTCTACTACCTCTGCTTTGGCAAAAATCACCAATTTCCAGAGTATACCCCAGTATTCACCTACCCCGAACTGGCCTAAAAGAAGTGGCTTTTAGTATACGTATTCCTGATTTTTAAACAACGGCCAGAAAGCGTCGCGCCGGGCGGTGAGTGGCAAGTTGGATGAAAAGTGTATCGCCCAGATGACCACCAACCAGGTTGAAGGAGTGGTCTGTCCCCATTTTATGTACCAGGGATTATGAGAGTTCCGGTTGGGTAATTTTCATTCGGTTTTCCGGTTTCTTTTCGGGGCGGCCCCCGTTTGTCGAGCTTGAACTAAAGTTTGACCCAATGCAAACTCGTGCGGCGTTTGGTAGCCCAGTGAACTGTGCGGGTGATAATGGTTTTATTCCTCGCGCCAGATGCAAGTTAACTCGCGAGCCTGACGAAGATTCTCGAATTCCGACCTGATGGAAGATATTCTCGCAGGAAAATAAGACTTTTTTCATGCAATTTCCCTGGACCGAATTCTATTGTTAATCTTGTATGTTCCTCACCTTCGCAGGAATACCTCCAGAACCAACGCTACACAATTCGCCCTTTCAACACTATAATTTCCCAGGCAATTGATTACACGTTACTCATGATCAATGCCAGATAAGCACATCAGGGACGCAGTAATATTCTTCTTGTTATACAATGATACCCAGCTCACTCAGGGTGAAATTAACTTTCGCTAATTAGGATACTCTCACGATGAATTCAGTTACAAAAGATGAATCATCAGCGTACCACGGCGTTCGAAACGCTAAAGGATTACAATTTTTTCAACTGATGACTGGTTTAAAGTGGCGAGTTACTAAACATCCTGTTTGAGAATCTACTGAATTTTGGTATCACCACCCACGTCCTCGATAACATCGCCAACATGGTTATACTGAGTAATAATATCGCTGTGGTGACAGGTGAGTATGTTCTAGATGCCAATGCAAATAACGAAACTCGACTAGCAACACCGCTTATTCATTCTGACCGCCGTAAGCACTATCTTGTATTCGAGGGAATATTCGTAATATGAGAAGTAATTGCCCGTTAGTAATCCAGCATGTTTGAACAGGAATGACTTGATTATATTGCATTGCTGTTTTACTTTGGGTGAATATTCCTATTCATTATTCCGAACCTGGCAAAATACCCATGAAGCGATTTCAGGATACCGGGTCGACATCAGCTGGTTTGATCGAGCGAGTTCGCTGCCGCGATGAACAAGCCTGGGGCAAACTTGTTGATCTTTATGGACCTTTGATTTATTCGTGGTGCCGGCGAAGTGGTCTGAGGGCAGAGGATGCTGCTGATATTGTGCAGAATGTTTATTGTTCCGTTCACAATGGGGTGAACAGATTCGAGAAAAAGAATCCTGGGGACAGTTTTCGCGCCTGGCTCAGAATAATCACGCTTAACCAACTTCGCGATTATTTTAGACGCCAACAGGTCGCTGTTGCACAAGGTGGTAGCGATGCTGCAACTTTAATGCAGAATATTCCATTCTCGGATGAAGATCTTCTGGAATCTACTTCCGATACAGGTGGACTTATCGAACGAGCACTGGATGTCATTCGCAACGATTTCGAAAAACAGACCTGGAAATCTTTTCTACTGACTGCATTGCAGGGGTACTCGTCACGAGAAGCTGCTGACGAACTGGGAATAACCCCTAACGCAGTACGGAAGGCCAAAGCGAGAGTTCTTTCCCGGCTGAGGCAGGAAATCGGCGATTGCTTTTGAGCTGCGATATCATACTTCCTATAGAAAAGTCTCCTGCGAGCTTTCAGCTCCGCTTGGTATAAATGACTTCACGCACAATGGTTATGCGAATTCTGATTTTCGAGGCACAGGGGGACGTTATATAAGGTAGGGGAAGTGGTGTAATGTCGTACTCTTCATTTTTATTGGGTGATTTCGGCAAGACAAGCTTATTTGAGAAAGAAAAATGGAAAATCTAAACTGCCCGGAATCGAATCAACTGAAAGCATTTCTTTTGGGTGAATTACACGATGAGCAGATCGACGAGATTTCAGAGCATGTTGAACAGTGTCGCCATTGTGAACAGGTGATTGATAAACTGGATTCTGAGTGCACCGTTACCCTTAAGTCGAGCGAAACGCAGATTGAATTTGAAGAAGAAGATGCACTGCATGCTGTGTTGAAAATAATTAAGAAAGAAGCAAGTGGTTCGGGCAATAAACGATCTGAACCGATCTTACCTTCTGGAACTCGTGTTGGAGTTTTTCGGGTTGAAGGACTCATCGGTCGAGGCGGAATGGGGCAGGTCTATGCAGCGTATCACGAGCACCTGCAGAGGCGAGTTGCGTTGAAAGTCATTTCTTCTGAGTTTAGCGAACACCTGATTTCCCGAAAACGATTTCAGAGAGAAATGCAGCTTAATGGGCAACTGATGCATCCTAACATTGTGCAGGCCTTTGATGCTGGGGAATCGGAAGGGCTTCTGTTTCTTGCAATGGAATTGCTTGAGGGAAAAGATATCGGGGAAATTCTGAATAAGCAAGGAACGCTTTCGGTTGCCTCGGCGTGTGAAATTATTCGACAGGCCGCGATGGGGATTCAGCATGCTCACAATGCGGGAATTATTCATCGAGATATCAAACCGTCCAATCTGTTTCTAACACGAGATGGTGTCGTAAAAATTCTGGACATGGGGCTGGCTCGTCTCGTGGATGAAAACAGGAACGATGAAATTACTCAATCTGGGCAATATGTTGGGACGATCAACTATACATCGCCAGAACAGATTGATCCCTCCTTGCAGGTCGATTATCGCTCAGATCTTTACGCACTGGGAGCAACACTCTTCAAGATGTTATCCGGCTCACCCGTGTATGATGGCAGGCAATACGATTCGTTAATCAAGCTCTTGCATGAAATCTCATCTGCTGCATCTGTCCCAATTGCTTCCCGTCTGGAGAATGCTCCTGCAGGTCTTATTGAAATTATTGAACGATTGTTGAATAAAAATCCTGATGAGAGAATACAAACCGCTTCGAAACTTGCAGAACTGATACAGCCTTATTGTGATTCGCATTCGCTGGATGAGATTGAAGTTGTGACTTCACAGACAAAGAGTTTCGACCCTTCAGACAAATCGAAACTGATCGAAATAAATCCCTTAATCGACAGGAAAAGATCAATGTTGACACGATTGCTAATCCCTGGCGTCATCACGCTCTCTTTTATTGCTCTGATATCTTCCAACAGTTTTTTCAGTGGAGGCAGTAGTAATAAAAAATCCGATGTCATTTCCAACAAAGGGCAGGTAAAACAGTCAATAGAGGAAAGCGTTGTACAGGAAACGCCTGTTAAAACATCACAGCCGATCCAACAGGCAGATACTGCTGGGAAAAATAAGGGCAAACGTTCACAGCAGAGCGGCGATCATGCAATCAAAAAGAATCACCAATCAGCAAAACCAGCAGCGGGTACCAGGCAGGGTAAAGTACCACAACCGTTTCCACTGGCGGTACTCGGATTTAAAGATAACACAAAAATAAACGCCGCTGCGGGGCTTCGCAGTATGGTCAATGCCCGTCTGGAAGAAAATGAAGAGCTCTATTTTGTTGAACGTGAGGAGCTGGAAAGAGTTTTGCAGGAGCAGTCGTTAAATCTGTCGGGAGTTGTCAGCAAAAACCAACAAATTGAAATCGGTAAATTGACTGGTGCTAGGTTAATGTTGACTGGATCGCTGGCTCAGTTAGACGAAACGTTGATTCTCTCGTCAAAATTATTCAGCACTGAAACCGGGCGTGTTGTCAGTGTCAGCATCAAAGGAAAAACTTCCGATGACCTGGCCGATCTGGCTGAAGAACTGAGCGAAAAAGTTTTTAGTCTGGTTAAAGAACAGTCAGTCAAACTTGTCCCTAGTTTTGCACCGGAAAAAGATCGTATTAAGAAATTACAGGCACTGCTCAAAAATCGAAACAAGCCGATTATTTCTGTGGATATCTCTGAAATTCATATCGGACAGCCGACAATTGACCCGGCTGCAGAAACCGAGTTTGCAAAATATGCCCTGGCAACTGACTTTACTGTTGTTGACAAGGCGGGGAAAATTAAAACCAAACCAGATTTGATTGTCAAAGGGGAAGCGTTCAGCGAACTGGTTGGCAGGAGAGGTGACCTGGTTATTGTTAAGGCACGGGTTGAAGTAGAAGTCATAGAACGAAAAAGTGGCAAAGTGTTGGTGAAGGATCGAGAGACTTCTGTCTTTATCGATCTGGCTGAGCAGATCGCTGGTAAAAGTGCTCTTCAAAAAGCATCTGCCAATCTTGCTGTTCGCATTTTGCCTGCACTTACATCTGAGTAACTTTTTAAGAAAGATGCTTCTGATGAAAAACCTGATTTGTTTTTGCCTTTGTAGTCTGCTGATGCAGTCAACGGGTTATGCAGAAGATATTCGCTGCGTAGCGGTCAACAAAGAAAAACTGTTTTTTGGAAATCAAACAATCAAACTCTTCTATACTGTTGAGACTGCCAGATCACGTGAAGTTGATTTCAAATGGCATGTTTCTGTGAATCAAGTCGTGCTTGCATCACGTCAAAGAACTCTCAAGCTACTCGTCAATCGAAAAACGAAAACAGAAATTGAACTCGAACTCCCCAAGCCACGAACGGGAGTTCCTCTGGAATTGAATCTCAATATCGTCATCAATTCCAAGCCTGTTCATCAACGGGTGTTACTAATTGTTCCTGAGAACCCACTGAGCAACTTAAAAAAACAAATCATCCTTTATGATCCCGCTGGAGAGACGCGAAAACACTTTTCAGCAATTAATGTTTCTCATCGTGTTATACATAGGGAGGTGGAGTTCGCTGATATTCGAGATTCAATCATATTAATCGGCGAAGGAATATCGTGGAAGAAAACGCGTACACTGACCCTAACGATCCAGCAATCTCTTCAGCGTAACAATCAAGTAATCTGCCTGCGTCCCGAGGAGGGTAAGATCTCACTCACAGATTTATTTGATGACGATCTCAAGATGGCGGGTCAGCTTCAGTTTTCAGACTCCAGAATTATTCAGAAGCTCATCCCCGG
>JAJRTM010000311.1 GCA_024278285.1 Planctomycetota bacterium | reverse complement strand
CCTTCTCTTGCCAGCGGCGGGATTCACGAACTTCGTACAAAAATTCTTGAGGTTCGAAAATCGGGGAAGCCGATTTATGCGTTTCTGGAAACAGCAATGACAGCCGATTACCTGGTCGCGACCGCCTGCGATAAAATTTTCATGCCTGAACCTGGCATGCTGTTAATGACGGGGATGCGAGCGGAAGTCAGTTTTTATCGTAACCTGCTCGACAAGCTCGATATCCAGGCAGATATTTTACGTGTCGGCAAATTCAAATCCGCAGCAGAGCCTTACACGCGAACCGAAATGAGTCCGGAATTCAAACAGGAAATTGAAGAACTGCTCGATGATCGGTTTGCAGCCATCATTAATATCATTGGGAAATCTCGCAAACTAAAACCTGAGCAAGTAAAAAACGCGATCGATACCGGACCGCACACTCCCACTTCTGCAGTCAAGGTAGGGTTGATTGATGCCGTTCGTTATTCGGATGAAATCGAACAAATTGCGCTTGGTGGAAAAAAGGGTGTCGAATTCAAATTGATCAAACGCTACGGCAAGAAAAAAGTTGATACCAATTTCGAAGGCTTTGCCGGGATGATGAAAATGGTGGAACTGCTCATGGGAGCAGAGCCACGCGGACGAAGAAGCAAGGCTCCGCAGATTGCAATTATTTACGCCAGTGGTGCGATCATGCCTGGTCGTGGAACCAGTGGCATGTTTGGAGATAACATGATCGGCGGCGATTCGATGGTGGCAACAATCAACAAGGCGGCTGCGAATGACCGTGTCAAAGCGATAGTGCTTCGCGTCAACAGCCCCGGCGGTTCTGCCCTGGCAAGTGATTTAATCTGGCGTGCTTTGGAAAAAGTTGATAAGCCGATTGTCGTCAGCATGGCTGATGTCGCCGCGAGTGGCGGATATTATATTTCGATGGGAGCCGATCCCATTTTCGCAGAGCCGGGAACGGTGACCGGTTCAATTGGAGTTGTCGGCGGCAAACTCGCTTTTGATGGATTGTTCAAAAAGTTGGGGATCACCACTTCTGTGATTTCACGCGGGAAAAATTCCGGGGCACTTTCAATGACCTCCCCCTTTACGGATTCAGAACGTGTCGCGATGCAGAAAATGATGAACGAAATTTACGAAATCTTCACTCGTAAAGCAGCCCAGGGCAGAGGGATGGATATTAATAAACTTAAAGCATTGGCGGGCGGGCGAATTTACACCGGACGCATGGCGGTCGAAAATGGTCTCATTGATGAACTCGGTACATTAGAAGATGCCATTCTTAAAGCAACGCAACTGGCTGGTTTCGATGAAGACGATGATGTCCAGCGGTTACTGCTCCCGAAACCGACCAGTCCGTTTGAGCAGTTTTTCGGGCCGATTGATGCAAGCGTGAAAACGACAAAGTTGCCTCAATCTTTAGAGTCATTTTTGCCAGCCGAACTATCATTCCAAATTAAAAACGCACTGTTAATCAACAAACTTTCAGCCAGCGATCCCCGCCTGTTGATGATGCCATTCCATTTACAGTTTAAGTAGAGGGAACCTCTATTAGTTCAAAAAGGAGCACAGACATTCCTGTCTGTCGTGTTTGAGCATCCCGTATTAAAGGCAGGCAAGAATGTCTACCCTCCGCATTCAAGGCAGGTTGCGTAGATTGAGTCATGACCTGGCAAATAGGTTTGCTTGCTATCCCCACATTTTTGATAGTTCAGGTGAAATCATTGGTCGATCAATACGTAATTATTAAGGGAATTGAGCCTCATTACAATTAGATTGGGTGCCACTGTCTGGCTTGTCCAGCAGTGAGGTCGCGGAAGTGATGGTGGAGTATTCTGAAAGAATAAGCCGTTATTCCCTAATTTGAGTAATGTTTCATTCGCCTGGAACTCTTTAGTAATAGGATCTTCAATCGTAATTCGCACTGCTGGACAAGCCAGACAGTGGCACCCGATTTAGTTTCATAAATGTGGGTAACGACAAAGTTTGTCCGTCACCGTCGGAAAAAGCTGGGTCTTGACCCAGCCTACTGCTGCCACTACGTTAATTTGTGGTCAGTTCCTTTTTCGCCTCTCAATAAACATTTTAAACGAGTATTCCCCATGATTCCGTTTCATTCAACAATGCGCCTTTTGATTATCCCCTACCTGCTCGGTATTATCTTTCACTTCACCATTGATTCTGCACACGCGGAATCGATTCTGGTTGAAGCTGAATCGTTTGATGAGTATGGCGGGTGGAAACTGGATACTCAGTTTATTGATATTATGGGTTCACCTTATTTGCTGGCTCATGGGTTGGGGAAACCGGTTGATGATGCTTCCACAACAATCAAGGTTTCTGCTTCGGGAACGTATCGCGTTTTTGTCAGAACAAAAGACTGGGTTGCCCGCTGGAAAGCAAAAAGGCAACCGGGACGATTTCGTCTATTCATTGACGAAAAAGAACTTCCCGGAACGTTTGGAACAACATCAGCTGAGTGGTTTTGGCAACCGGGCGGGAGCGTGAAGCTGGAAGCAGGTTCGCACAAAATCCAACTGCACGATTTGACCGGTTTCGAGGGGCGTTGTGATGCGATCTGGTTAACGACCGATACCGAAGCATCGCCTCCCAACGAACAACAGATTCTTTCTGACTGGCGAAAAAAAGAATTGGGCTTACCGGAAAAACCGATTGATGCTGGTCCGTTTGACTTGGTGGTTGTTGGTGGAGGTTACGCCGGGCTTGGTGCAGCGATTTCGGCTGCCCGTATGGGAATTAAGGTAGCGCTCATTCAGAATCGTCCTGTTTTGGGAGGCAACGGCAGTTCGGAAGTTCGGGTTTGGGCGCAAGGTTTAATACGCCGTGGTGAGTATCCACACATCGGCGAAATTATTGCAGAGCTTTCCGATCACGCAAAAAAATCGCCGGGAACTTATGAAGAGTTCGAAGATAAGAAAAAAGAACAGATCGTCCGGGCAGAGAAAAACATCACGCTGTTTCTGAATCATCATGCGTTTCAGGTCGATAAAAATGGGAAACGAATTGAAGCCGTCTATGCTTTCGATACCCGTACTTCACAAATACGCCGTTTCGCTGCACCGTTATTTGTCGATTGCACCGGGCATGGCACTCTTGGTTTTCTTGCCAAGGCTGATTCCGAAATTTTTGATGGCTCGCGAATGGGCATGAGTAACATGTGGAGTTGGGAAGAAGCGGAGCAACCGCAGGCGTTCCCGAAAACAGATTGGGCACTCGATTTAACGATGCAGGATTTCCCTTACCCGCGAGATCATCATGGTCAATGGTTTTGGGAAAGTGGGTTTCATCAAGATTCGATCAAAGACCTCGAAGCGATTCGTGACTGGAACTTCCGGGCGGTTTATGGTTCCTGGAATGCGATGAAAAATAAAGGAGGAGCAGCCAAACATAAAAATGGGCGTCTCACCTGGATTGCCTACATCGGCGGCCCGCGTGAGTCTCGACGGTTGATGGGAGATGTGATTCTGACGCAGGAAGATATTGTCTCGAAAAAGAAATTTGCCGATGGCATGGTCCCAAGTACCTGGTCAATCGATTTACATTATCCGAAACGTCAATACATGCGAAAGTATCCTGAAAACCCTTTCATCAGCGTGGCGAAGTTCGGAGCGGGCGTAGATCGCAGGCACGGTTACCCAATTCCGTACCGTTGTTTTTATTCGCGAAATGTGCCGAATCTGTTCATGGCGGGGCGAGATATCAGTGTCACACATGAAGCACTCGGAACAACACGCGTGATGAAAACGTGCGGCATGATGGGCGAAGTTGTCGGCAAGGCGGCGTCACTTTGCATTCAATTTGGATGCGAACCGAAAGATGTTTATCTTTCCTATCTGGATCGACTCAAAACACTTGTGCGACTCTCCGGCGTTACTCGCAGAGATACCGTTGAGGGAGACTTCTACATTCGCAAAGGAGAGGCGGCATTACCGCCTGAGCCAAGCGAGTATGTTCTAGCCAGCACATTAAAGGGAATTGTTATTGATGACTTGCAAGCGGAACTGACCGGGAGTTGGACGAAGGGTGCAGGCTTAAAACCTTTAATCGACGACAACTCCCACTACGGCAGGGGCGGCACCGCAAAGTTTACATTTGAAGTCCCAAAATCTGGCCAGTATGAGTTACGTTTTGCAACCGGTGCGCATCCCAACCGAACCAGTTCTCTCCCGATCACCATTTCTCATGCCGGGGGCGAAACGACCGTCTCAATCAATCAGCAAAAACCAGGGGCAATTAAACCTTGCTTTGTTTCGCTGGGGAAATATGAATTTGAAGCGGGGCAAAAATATTCGGTATTGGCAAACGCGAAAAATGTTAACGGAAATGCCCAGATAGACGCCTTGTGGATTGTGCAGCCGTAAGCAAAAGCAACATTCGCATCATCTTTCAACGTAGATGCGAATTGTTGGGTTGGTTTGACAGATCCCCTCCCGCATTGGACAATGGAATTGTCATTGAATTGCATCTTGTTTTACTGGAGAAGAAAAGTGCATCTGAAGAAATTCCTGCCCGTCCTGTTAGGTTTTGTCCTGCTTAATGCGTCTGTTTTCGCAGAAGAAAAAGGGTTTGAATCGCTTTTTAATGGAAAAAATCTTTCTGGCTGGGACGGAAATCCCGAATTGTGGTCTGTTCAGGATGGAGTGATAACCGGCATCACCAACGGGCCGGATCACCTCAAGCATAACCAGTTTCTTATCTGGAAAGGAACCGCAGGCGATTTCGAACTGCGACTCGATTTTCGCATGGAAGGAAAAAGTAACTCCGGCGTTCAGTACCGCAGCAAACGAATGAAAAAAGTTGGAAAATGGTCGCTCGGCGGCTATCAGGCAGATATCCATCCCAATCCCCCCTATCTAGGTATGTTATACGATGAACGGGGACGGGGCATTTTGGCCCAAAGAGGTCAGAAAGTGACCGTGTTAGAAGATGGCAAAAAAAAGGTTGAAAAACTGGATGTTCCCGTCGACCAGAAAGATCTGACCAAATGGCATTCAATGACGATCATCTGCAAAGGGAATAAGCAGATTCACAAAGTTGATGGCGTCACGACGATTGAACTTATCGATAATCAGAAATCAGAACGTGAACTCGATGGCTTGATCGCGTTCCAGGTGCATCGTGGTCCCGCGATGAAGGCTCAGTTCCGAAACATTCGCATTAAGCATTTCGGGAAAAAGAAGGCTGAAGTGACCAAAGCGGCTCCAAAGAAAAAAGGACCGCAGGCGACACCAATTGACGCCATGAAAATTGCAAAAGACTTCAAAGTCGAACTGCTTTATTCGGTCCCGAAAGATGTCCAGGGGTCTTGGGTTTCGATGTGCGTTGATCCCAAGGGGCGTTTGATTGTTTGTGATCAATACGGTGCTCTTTATCGTGTCACTCCTTCACCAATTAAATGCCCAGAGCCAACCAAAGTTGAAAAGATTAATGTCGATATTGGCGAAGCACAGGGACTTTTCTGGGCCTTTGATTCCCTGTATGTTTCTGTGAATAAAGCCAAGAATTATGAAGGCGGTTTATATCGCGTTCTCGATACCGATGGCGATGATCAACTCGATACCGTCAAATTTCTCCGTTCTTTAATTGGTACCGGAGAGCATGGACCGCATGCTGTTTTTTATACACAAGACAAAAAAGGGCTGTATATTGTTTGTGGCGACCGAACTCAATTGACAACAATTGCCTCTTCTCGCGTTCCTCAAAACTGGGATGAAGATCTGCTTCTCCCTCGCGCTTATGGTCGTGGTTTTATGAAGGGGGTTCCTGCACCGGGAGGATATATTTGCAGGATCGATCCAGAAGGAAAAGAGTGGGAACTGATCGCGACCGGCTTTCGTAATCAATACGATGCCGCCTTGAATCGTGAAGGAGAAATGTTTACTTACGATGCTGATATGGAATGGGACCTTAACACTCCGTGGTATCGTCCGACACGAATCAATCACGTTGTTTCCGGGGCAGAATTCGGCTGGCGAAATGGAGGCGGAAAGTGGCCCGCTTACTACGAAGACAGCTTGCCCGCCGTCGTCAATATCGGGCCCGGTTCTCCCACGGGAGTGACATTCGGCTACGGGGCAAAATTCCCTGCGAAATATCAAAATGCGTTCTTCATTAACGATTGGAGTTACGGAAAACTTTACGCCATCCACTTGAAACCGCAAGGGGCAACTTACACCGCGACCATCGAAGAATTTATTTCGGGAACTCCACTGCCCCTGACCGATATCGTAATCAATCCACTCGACCAGGCAATGTATTTTACAATTGGTGGGCGCAAGGTGCAGTCAGGCTTGTACCGCGTCACTTATCAGGGAAAAGAATCAACTGCACAGGCTAGAGTTATTGCTGATCAATTCCAAAAGCTGCGACAACAACGTAAAGAATTGGAGAAATTGCATCTGGGCGATCATCCTGATGCCGCTGAAAAAGCGTGGCCTTTTTTGAAGCATGAAGATCGCTTCATTCGATTCGCTGCCCGAATTGCGATTGAACATCGCCATGAAAGCGAATGGCGAGACAAAGCAATCTCTGCAACCGATCCGTGGACCTCGTTAATGTCGTTGATGGCGTTGGCGCGAAATAAACAGCGTGAAGTGATGGGAAAAGGGGAAAATATCGATTCACCGCTTCCTGACTGGGACAATCTTCCCAAGAACGCAGGGAATGATCCTGATCAACGAGCCATTCTGAAATCGCTTGACCATCTCGATTGGAACTCGTTAAGTGTTCCGCAAAAATTAGCGATGATTCGTGTCTACACACTTTGCTTTGACCGTTTCGGACCAATCAATTTACCAACGCGAGACCAGCTCATCAAAAAGTTTTCGCCGCTGCTCCCTG
>JAJRTM010000310.1 GCA_024278285.1 Planctomycetota bacterium | reverse complement strand
TGATTACCTGATTCGTTCTGATTCATTGTTGCCATTTCGGGATATTTATTTCTTCGGTTTCTCTTTGACGACAACGGTGATTTGTTCTGACCAGGCTGCAAATTTCTCGCTTTTTTCGGCTGCTCGTTTTTCGGTTGATTGAGCCATTCTCTCTGCTTCTGTTCGAGCTTTTTCAGCAGCTTTCAGTTTCCCTGTTGCAGATTTTAGATTTTGAGAGGCGGCATCGAATTCTGCTTTCGTTTTCTTCGCTTCTTTTTCTAACGCTGTCTTGTTTTCTGTTGTTGCGGATTTCAGTTTTTGTTGAGCTTGATCAAAGACTTGCTTGGCGGATTTTTGTTTTACATCGAGAGCCTCTTTCTCGGATTTGATTTTGATAATCATTTCTTCAATGCGTTTTAATTCAGTCTTGGTTTTTTTACTGGCGGGAAGGTTGTGTTGATATTGTGTGACCCCGGTTCCCCGGAGAGCAAATTGATATTTCCCAGGTTCGATTTTGAAATTGCCATTTGGGGAAAAGTTAATGACCAGTTTCCCCTCACTCTCTTTTTCGCCGATATTTACTTTCGGGGGAGAGCGAAGTAATCCGAACAGACCATAAGGTTCGATGGTTAAATTTCCTTTGCGAACGCCGTGATTGATTACTTTGACGGGTATTTCCAACTTCTGCCCCATTTCAATGGTCCACTCTTTTTTATCAGAAGTAATTTGTATGATGACCGGCGCCTGTTCCTGGTCTATTATAGAAAGCGGAATTTGCATCACTGGTCGTGAGCGAACTCGGATCGAATCGGCAAAAACATGATCCCAGACAAGCGTGGCATATCTTGCATTGCGGATAACATCCCTGTTACCAATTTTCGCTTTTCCGACGATGCGAATAATCCCTTCCCATCGTTTGACGTTATCATCTGCCATGACAACTAATATTCCACGATCTGTTTTTCCGGAAAGAATCAGCGGTTGGGCATGCACGCCAGCCGGCAATCCCTCAGCAGAAATAACGATATCTCCTTCAAAACCATCTTGCCGGGGAACAAGTATTCGAATCCCCCACCCTGCCCCGCGTCTTAAAACCGGTGTTGCAGCATATCCTGCCCGACCGTTGGCCAGTGGGCGTTCGGTAGTAGCGACCAATTGGAAGTCGTGTTTTGGTTCGCGGATTGCCAGACGATAAAGGATATTTGCCGCACCGTTGCCATACTGGTTCACAACACTCACGCGATATGTTCCTTCTTTTTCTGCCTTGAAAGTAAATGCAGAATCTTTTGTGTCGATGTTGGTTGCGTCCAAATTACTGGGGCTGAAGAAAGAGGGGATTTCATCATTCTGTGCAATCTGAACCAATTTCTGCTTTCCCTTCTCGTCCTGATCGACAAAATGAACAACCACGTAAGAATCGACCGGCGAAGCCATTCGGTCAGCGATCACCTCAACACAATATGTTTTCCCTTTCTCGCAGTGGAACTGAAAGACGTCTTCATCATCCGGTTGCCCAAAACGACCTGCAATTTCTGCCGGGATTGTAATGTTTTGTAAAGAGCTTTGTTCATTCTCCAAAACTACCGGCGCGGTTGCGAAACCGATACGGTAACTGTTAGAACCTTCCAGATGAAAATCGAAACCGCGGAGCAGCCCTTGGCGGGGAGTGCCGGGGTGAAATGTTTCTGGCGTTGTTGCAATAGCTGGCAACTCAATTTCAACTTCGATCATTTCCAAAGGTTGTCCATCTAAGTTGACACCCGTTCCGTGTGAGCCGCCCGGAAGGTTTCTTCCAAATACTTGATACTTTTTTATCGAGCCTGGTTCTCCCGCGGGAGGGTAAATAAAATCGATATGCGGTTGATCAGAAACATTCAGTCGATAAAAATGCTCGGCTCCGCCACGATACAGAATATCGGAAACCGCCAGCAAATAATCGCCGTCCTGCTTGGCGTTCAATTCGAGAAAAGGATCGCGACCGTAATGCTGCCGATTACGTCCAACTTCCCTTCCCTGAGGATCGTAAAGAATGAGCAAACCATCGAGACGGGAATCGATTTGCTCTGCCAGAATGTTAATGAGTAATCGCTTGCCTACTGTCCCCTTAATACGATACCAGTCGATTCCTCGATTGTTAGCTGTTGCGGAAATCACACTGTTTATCTTAATCGGCATCGCCTTTTCTTGTGTCGAATGATCGGCGATTTCAGTCACTTCGTTTGAATTAGCCTCGGCAACTACAAACGGTCTGGCGGTAGACAAACCGTAGTAGCCAATCGCTCGTACTTCATAAATCCCCGGCGGCACATTTGAAGAAACAGAGACCGTAAAGCTTGCCCCTTTTACCCGGGGTTGAGGAAAGAACTCGTCAGCAGGAAGAAATTCCGGTTTTGCGGTGATGCCCGGATGCGTAAAGCGAAGTTCACGCAGGTCTTCCAGATTCTTACCGTAAAGTCTGACCGTCACACTCCCCCCTGCCCGCGCCGCCTGCGGTTGAATCCGTGTCAGCAGCGTTGTGGGAAGTTGTGCAGCCAGTTCACCTGCCCCCGCCCCCATCAACAAAATCGCGAGAACGTAGCTGGTTAATCGTATCCACATGTTTTCGTATCCGTTGATTTGTACTTGCACGAAGAACTGTTTGAAAACAGTATTTATCAAATAGAACTAATTTAGGTTGTTGGTAGGGTCCGCTATTGCGGTCCACCGCACGAAATAGAGGGATCCACCTTCCATCGTGGTCCGCAATAGCAGACCCTACGCCAAAGCTGAATAGTTACTCGTATTCAATGATTAAACATAAACTCTTTCGTATTAACCACGACCCAGATGATATCTTCGTACGCTTCTCTTTTTGCCTGATCAGCCGTTAGTTTTTTGGGGTCTGCTTCTGATTGTTTCTGTTTTCGTGCAAGGTGTTTGATCGC